>SYAA01000436.1 GCA_005789055.1 Actinomycetota bacterium | reverse complement strand
GGTACACCGGCCACACCGAGCGGGCCATTTCCCGGAGCGCTGTGGCTGCAGGTGCGCGACGTCTACGCCACGCAGGACGAACTCGCCGCCCGCGGAGTGATCATCGCCCGGGAGGCCCGCGAGGAGATGTGGGGATTGCACGAAATGCACGTCACCGATCCCGACGGAACGACGCTGATCTTCGTGCAGATCCCCGCCGAGCATCCGTTGCGCCGCGACGCCCGGGCCTGAGAAGCCTCAGCGGTGACCGTTCTACCGGCGGCCGTTCTCGAGGGGCCAACCCACCGAGGCTAGCCGCCCCGCGACCTGATTGATCTCCTCGGGGTTGGGATCCTTCGCGATGACCTGGCGGATCGCTTCGCGAATCTGCTCCTCGGTTACCGGGGTGTCGAAATCGCTGCCCTTGAGGACCGTCGCGGCCGCCGTGACGACCTCCTCCTCGCTCAGCGACCGCAGCAGCAGTGCCAGCAGGGGGAAGTAGTCCTTGGGCGGCACGCCGTGCGGGTAGCCCTCGTGCAACCAGTCCAGAACGTGCTCGCCGAAACCCGCGCTACCCTCGACAGCAGTCATCGCATTCTCACTTCTTGGCGAACATCGGGAACAGGTCAATACCGAAGTGGTGCAGGATCGTCGACTTGGTGATCCAGGCCACCCCGGTGACGATCACCAGACCGACGATGACGAACAGCAGGATGCCGAAGTACTTCAGCGGCGGGTTCGCCTTGTGCATCAGATGGTCGGCCTCTTCCCCACCGGCGCCGTGGGAGTACGCGAGCATGCCGCCGGCGAAGAGCGCCGGCAGGCCGGCACCGAGCACGAGTCCCACGGCGAGCACCTTGAGAATGCTTTCCAGGTAATGCATCAACGTGTCCTTTGTTCGTTCGGCGGACGGGTTCAGACCGGGGCGGGTCAGACCGGGGTGGGTGTCTGGGTGGTACTGGTGGCCTTGGCAGCCGCAGTTGCTTCGCGGACGTCGGCGGGTACCACCGAGTTCGTCGAGGTGTCCCAGTCGGCGTTGACGTTGCTGCTGTCGACCTTCTGCTGCTGTGCCCGCCACCACATGTAGCCCGACAGCCCGATGAGGATTAGGAAGATCAGTCCGTCGCCGGCCAGTTGGGAACCCGAGAGGTTCTTGACCGCGTGCGACAGCCAGTAGGACAGCGCCCCGACCAATGCGGCGGCCGGCAGGGTGATCAGCCACGCCACTGCCATCCGGCCGGCCACCGCCCAGCGCACCTCCGCGCCCGGCTTGCCGACGCCACTGCCCAGGATCGATCCGGTGGCGACGTGGGTGGTGGACAGCGCCATTCCGGCCGCGCTGGAGCTGAGGATGATCGCGGCCGAGGACGCCTCGGCGGCCAGGCCCTGCGGCGACTCGATCTCCACCAGGCCCTTGCCGAGTGTCCGGATGACCCGCCAACCGCCGAGGTAGGTGCCCAGGCCGATGGCGATGGCGCAACTGGCGATGATCCAGAACGGCAGACCGTCGTTCTTCACGTCGCCGGTGAGGTGGCCGGTGGTGATCAGCGCCAAGGCGATCACACCCATGGTCTTCTGGGCGTCGTTGGTGCCGTGCGCCAGGGCGACCAGGGACGCGGTCGCGATCTGGCCCCAGCGGAAGCCGGTCTCCCGACGTTTTGCCAGCACCTTGCGGGTGATGCGGTAGACCAGCCAGGTGCCGCACGCGGCCACCAGGCCGGCGATCACCGGCGCGGCCACGGCCGGGATCAACACCTTTTGGGTGACGCCACTCCAGTTGACGCCGCTGGTGCCCAGTGCTGCCAAGCCGGCACCGATCAATCCTCCGAACAGTGCGTGCGAGGAACTTGACGGGATGCCGAACAGCCAGGTCAGCAGGTTCCACAGGATGCCGCCGATCAGGCCGGCGAAGATGATGGTCAAGCCGGTCGAGGCGTCGATTCCTGGGAGCAGTTGTCCGGTTTTGGAGTCCTGGACCCGCAGCACCGAGGTGGTCACCGTGATGGCGACCTCCACCGAGAGGAATGCGCCGACCAGGTTCAGCAGTCCGGCGAGCACCACGGCGGTCTTCGGCTTGAGGGCGCCGGTGGCGATTGAGGTCGCCATGGCGTTGCCGGTGTCGTGGAAGCCGTTGGTGAAGTCGAACGCCAGCGCGGTGGCGATCAGGATCACCAGAATGATTGTCTCTGTGGTCACGGGCACCATTGTGCGGTCGATCAAGGGCATTCGTCTAATCTTTGGCCCATGCCCACCAAAGCGTTGATCAGCAAGTTCATCGGAGCGTCCCAGGTGTTCATCTGCCGTTCATCATCAGTTCCGGTTCTGTACCGGTTGCCGGAATTCTGTCGAGTTCGCTAAACCGGTCGCCGCAACGTGAAAACCTCTACGCTAATTTCGGTGGTGTGGGTGCCTGTGGACGCCCTATCTGGGAGGTGACGCGGTGAACCGGTTCCTCAACTCGGTCGTGTCATGGCTGCGGGCGGGCTACCCCTCCGGAGTTCCGGAAAACGACTACCTGCCGATCCTCGCCCTGCTGTCGCGGCGACTCACCACCGATGAGGTGATCATGATCGCCCGCGAACTCCAGGATCTGTCGGCACCGGACTTCGCCGATATCGGCGCGGAGATCCTGCGAATTACCGACGAGTTGCCGGCCCCGGCCGACGTCGACCGGGTTCGGGAGAAGCTG
>SYAA01000064.1 GCA_005789055.1 Actinomycetota bacterium | reverse complement strand
CACCCGCTGGCACCCGGTAGGCGATCTACCGCCGATGGCGTTCGACCACGGACCGATGGTGTCCTACGCGCGTTCCCGGCTGGCCGCCAAGCTGTCCTACACAAACATCGGATTCGCTCTGGCGCCAAAGGAATTCGCTCTCTCAGGACTGCGGGACATTTACGGCGCTGCCCTGGGATATCAGGTCGATGCAACGAACCTGCAAAGGGTTTTGGCGCGACGCGGCGTGATCACCCCCACCGGCACCACCGCCCACCCCGGCCGCAGTGGCGGTCGGCCCGCGGCGCTCTACCGGTTCACCGAGTCCCAGTTACGGGTCACCGACGAGTTCGCCGCGCTGCGTCCACCGAGCTGAGGGGTCCACCGAGCTAGGGGGTCCACCGAGCTGGGGGGTCCACCGAGCTGGGGGGTCCACCGAGCTGAGGGGTCCACCGAGCCGAGGAACAGCTCCTTAGAGCTCTCTTAAGGTAAACTGGTTTCTTCACCGGCAAAGGAAATCATGTCAATCGCGAATGGGGCGCTGCGTCCCGAGTGGATCGGTTGTGCGCCGCATGAGGAGCTTCAGCGCGGCGGACGGCCTGTGCTTCCGTCACAGGATCCGTTCTATGAGCCGCCGGCGGGGTTTCACCATGCCGCCCCCGGCACGGTGCTGCGGTCCCGCGACGTCTCGCTGGGCTTTCTCGGTCTGATCCCCCAGCGGGTCACCGCGACCCAGTTGCTCTATCGGACCAGTGACCGCAATGGATCCCCGGAGGCAACCGTCACCACGGTGCTGGTGCCTGCCGACCATTCCCGGAACCAGCCCCGCCACGTGGTGTCCTATCAGTGCGCCATTGACGCCATCTCGTCTCGATGCTTCCCCTCGTACGCCATGCGCCGACGGTCCAGGGCCCTCGGTTCGCTGGCCCAACTCGAATACCTATTGGTGGCGGCGGCACTCGCCGAGGGTTGGGTGGTATCGGTGCCCGACCATGAGGGCCCGAAGGGCATGTGGGGCGCACCGCTGGAGCCGGGCTACCGGGTGCTGGACGGACTGCGCGCCACGTTGAGCTTCGATCACTTCGGGCTCGCACCCGACAGCAAGGTCGGGCTGTGGGGATACTCCGGGGGCGGGCTTGCCAGCGCCTGGGCGGCAGAGGTACACGCCGACTATGCACCTGAGCTCAACATCGTTGGCGCCGTTCTGGGTTCGCCAGTAGGCGATCTAGGCAACACGTTCCGCCGACTCAACGGCTCGTACATGGCGGCACTGCCCGCGATGGTCGTTTCAGCTCTGGCGAAGACCTTCCCGGACCTGGGCCGCGTCATCGAGGAGCACGCCACTGACCATGGCCGCGCGAAACTGAAGGGCCTGGAGCGGATGACCACCATGGAGGCGATCGTCCGGCTGTTCCGGACCGACATGGATGACTGGGTGCATCCGCCACTGGCCGATGTCCTCGACCTGCCGGAGGTGCGGGAAGTGTTCGAGGCCATCAGACTCGGCGGGACAGCGCCGACACTTCCCGTGCTCATCGTTCAGGCCGTTCACGACTCGATCATCGCCGTCGAGGACATCGACACCCTGGCCGACCTCTACTCCCAGGGCGGCACTCGGGTCACCTATCACCGAGACATGTTCAGCGAGCACATGCTGCTGCACCCGATGTCGGCGCCGATGACACTGCGTTGGCTGACCGACCGGTTCGCCGAGCGGCCATTGGACGCCCACCTCATCCGGACGAAGTGGCCGACGCTGCTCAACCCGATCACCTACGGGGGTATGTGGCGCCTAGGCGGGATAGTCGCCCGAGTCGCCGCCAGCGGACGGGTGGGGTTCCGTCCGCTCTAGAAAGTCGGGCCGATCGGTTGTGGCGCCTGCGGCCACCGATCATCGTCGGTCGGCCAGGCACCGAGATCATCGCGCGGGGCAGCCGCCGCCAGCAAGGCATAAACCAGTGCCGCCAGTGCGGCCGGCAGTAACAGCGTGACCGCAATCTGCAAAGGCCCGTGACCGAAGAACACCGGTGGCGCCTCGGTGAAGTACTGAACCCGGTTCTGCGGACTCAACTGAAGTCCCTGTCGATCCGGGCTGCCGTAACGCCAGTGCACGAGCGTGGCACCTTTACCGGCCGCGGCCGCCCCGGCCGCGAGTTGGCCGATCCACAGCGCCGCGGCAAGAGTTGGGCCCCGATGCGCCCGCCATTGCCACACCAGCACCGACGAGCAGACCGCCAGCATGCACAGCAGTCCGGTGAGCATGGCGGCCGCGACGAACAGGTTGTCGGCCTCAGCACCGAGGAAGGCTTCCACCTGCTCGCCGGATCGGGTCAGGGCGGTGATGGTGTGGATTGGCGGGGCGATCCACGCCCACAGCGCGCCGACGACGGCACCGGATATCGTCAGTGCCACCACAACACTCACTGCGGCAGCGGTCTTGGACCGCCGGGGCTGAGCGATCGTGGAAGGTCTGGTCATTTTTTGATGTCCAGGTCTTCTGAGTCCACTCGCCCATGCCGGGAGCACTGTGCCCACCAGCCGTCAGGACGCACCTGCACCACCATCCGCCGGCCGCACTCGGCGCAGTATCGCGGCGGCTCCAGGCCTAACCGCGCCGCACGCGGGACGACATCGCCCACCGGCGATCCGGTGTAGCTGTCGCCTACCGGCGCTCCGGTGTAGACGTCGTAGATGCCCGCACCGATCGACGTCGGAAGATCCGCGACCATCAACGGTTACAGGGTGGCATTGAGCGCTTTGATCGGCATCTGCAGATCGCTCAGCAACTCCAGGTCCGCCTCGGCGGGCCGGCCCAACGTGGTCAGGTAGTTACCGACGATTACCGCGTTGATACCGCCCAGGATGCCGCGCTTGGCGCCGAGATCTCCCAGGGTGATCTCTCGGCCGCCGGCGAACCGGAGCATGGTGCGCGGCAACGCAAGCCGGAATGCCGCGACCGCTTTGAGCGCCTCGGCGGCCGGCATCACCTCGAGGTCACCGAACGGCGTGCCGGGGCGCGGGTTGAGAAAGTTCAGCGGTACCTCGTCGGGATCGAGCGCGGCCAGATCGGCGGCGAATTCGGCGCGCTGCTCCAGAGTCTCGCCCATACCGAGGATTCCCCCGCAGCACACCTCCATACCAGCCTCGCGCACCATCGCCAACGTGTCCCGGCGCTCTTCCCAGGTATGGGTGGTGACCACATTGGTGAAGAAGGACCGCGCCGTCTCAAGGTTGTGGTTGTAGCGATGCACGCCCATCTCGGCGAGGCGATCCACCTGCTCCTGAGTCAGCATGCCCAGAGAGCAGGCGATATGGATCTCGACCTCGTTGCGGATGGCCTCGATGCCCGCGGCGACCTGAGCCAGCAGACGTTCGTCGGGTCCGCGGACCGCCGCGACAATGCAGAACTCGGTGGCACCGGACTTGGCGGTTTGCTTGGCGGCCTCGACCAGGCTCGGGATATCCAGCCACGCACTGCGCACCGGGGAGGCGAATAGGCCGGATTGTGCACAGAAGTGACAGTCCTCCGGGCAGCCGCCGGTCTTGAGGCTGATGATGCCCTCGACCTCGACGTCCGGGCCGCACCAGCGCATCCGGACCTCGTGGGCCAGACCCAGCAGGTCCCCGAGCTGGTCGTCAGGGAGTTGCAAAACGGCGAGTACCTGTTCGCGGGAGAGCCCCTCACCGCGTTCGAGTACCTGCTCGCGGGCTTGATTCAGGATGTCGACGGCTGCCTGTGTCACGCAGGTCAGGCTAGTGCACGCGCCGGGTCGGCCGAAAACCCACTCGATCAGGCGCGCCGAGTCAGGTGAGTCCGGTAAACCATTCTGGGTCGAATGCGGTCCAGGCCATCTCGGCGAAGTCCCTCGGGGACAACGCAGCCGCGCCGGCGGGCAGCACCGCCCGCACCGGCGCGAGCCGCTCAAGGGCGACACGATTGAACTCTTCGGCCGCACCCGGGGCGTCCGGCCAGGAACCGATCACCAGGCCGGCCGCGGAAATCCCCTTCATGTTGAGGGCTTCCAGGGTCAGGGCGGTGTGATTGAGAGTGCCGAGGCCGGCTTCGCAGACCACCAGGACCGGCGCGCCGAGCGCAACGGCGAGATCGCGAAGTGTCACGCCCGCATCGGCGATCTCGACCAGTAGTCCCCCGGCACCTTCCACCAGGGTCAGCCGCCCCGGGCGATCAACTCGGCGCACCGCGGCGAGGAGTTGTTCAGCCGTAGGCAGCGGCAGCCCGGCCGCTGCCGCTGCAGCGACCGGGGCCAACGGCTCCGGATAGCGTGCGACCCAGTCCAATTCGGTGACTGAGGCCAGTCGGGCGATCTCGGCAAGGTCGTCGTCGCCGTCTCCGGCACCGGATCCGCACCCGGTTTGAACGGGCTTGCATACCGCGACATCAACTCCGACGCGACGCGCGTAAGCCGCCACCGCCGCCGTCGCGATGGTCTTGCCCACCCCGGTACCGGTACCGGTGACGATCAGGATTGTCATCGGCCGCGGAGCACCTCGGTCAACACGGCGCGCGCGAGGTCGATCTCGTCGACGGTCAGCGACGCCCGAGCGGTCAGCCGCAACCGGGAAGTTCCGGCGGCAACGGTCGGGGGCCGGAAGCAGCCCACCCGCACCCCGGCCCGAAGGCAGGCGGTCGCGGCGGCCACAGCGGCGTCGGGATCGCCGAGAATCACCGACACCACCGCCGATTCAGGGGTCTCGGGCACATCGCAGATCTCAGCCAGGGTGCGCGCATTCGCCAGGACCGTCTGCGGTCGCCACGGTTCCCTGCCGAGCACCCGCAGCGCGGCCCGGGCCGCACCGACCGCAGCAGGCGCCAAGCCGGTGTCGAAGATGAACGGCCGCGCGCTGTCGATGAGATGATCGCGCACCGCCACCGAGCCGAGCACCGCCCCGCCCTGACTACCCAACGCCTTGGACAATGTCGTCGTCATCACCACATCGGGTGCGCCCGCGAGCCCGATTTCGTGCAGCAGGCCGCGACCACCGGTCCCCCGTACACCCAGTCCGTGTGCCTCATCGACGAGCAGCACCGCGCCATGCGCGCGACACACCTCGTGCAAGTCCCGCAGCGCCGCCAGTGCGCCGTCGGTGCTGAACACCGAATCGGTGACGACCAGTGCACGTTCCTCGTCGCGATCAGCCAGGGCGGCTTCCACCGCGTCGACGTTCCGGTGTGGTGTCACCACGATCCGGGCTCGCGACAGCCGACAGGCGTCGACCAGGGACGCATGCGACGCCGAATCCGATACCACCAGCGAACCGGGGCCCGAAAGACACACCACCGCACCGAGGTTGGCGGTATAGCCCGACGAGAACAGCAGCGCGGCCTCGGCCCCGACGAAATCGGCCAGCTCCGACTCGAACTCCTCATGCAACTCGGTGTTACCGGTGACCAGCCGGGAGCCGGTCGACCCGCTGCCCCAGGTACGCAACGCCGCGACGCCGCCCTCGATCACCTCGGGATGCTGCGACAGGCCCAGGTAGTCATTGGAGGCCAGATCCACCTCGCAGGCCACCGCCGGCCGGGCCTGCAGCGAACGACGCAATCCGGCCAGGCGGCGCTGCCGCTCGACGGGGGCGAGCCAGGCCAGCGGGGAGGTGTCGGTACCCGACGTACCGGCATTGGGAGGAAGTCCGGGAGCCATCGGTTCCTAGCCTAGAGCCCGCGCCACCGCCACCATGGCGGAGGTAATCCGGTCGACCTCCTCGGGCGTGCAGATGAACGGCGGCATCGCGTAGATGAGGTTGCGGAACGGCCGGAGCCAGACGCCGTGGTCGATTGCCACCGAGGTGGCCACTTTCATGTCGACGGGGTCACGCATTTCGATCACCCCGATGGCTCCGCACGTTCGGACGTCGGCGACCCCGGGCAGCGCCCGCGCCGGTTCGAGCCCGGTGGCCAAACCCGCGCCGATCTCGGCCACCCGGGACCGCCAGTCCTGCCGCAGCAGCAGTTCCACCGATGCCACCGCCACCGCGCACGCCAGCGCGTTGGCCATGAACGTCGGCCCGTGCATCAGCGCGCCGGCCTCGCCGGTGCTGATCGCGCGTGCGATGGACGACGTGCACAGGGTGGCCGCCAAGGTGAGGTAGCCACCGGTGAGCGCTTTGCCAACGCACATGATGTCGGGGGTCACGCGCGCGTGGTCGGCGGCGAACATTTCCCCGGTGCGGCCGAAACCGGTCGCGATCTCGTCGAAGATCAGCAGCACGTCGTGGCGGTCGCAGATCGCCCGCAGGTCTGCCAGATAGCGGGGATCGTGGAACCGCATACCGCCGGCGCCCTGGACCACCGGTTCGACGATGACCGCGGCCAGTTCGTCGGCACGCGCGGCCAACTGTGCTTCAAAGGCGGCGACGTACTCGGCGTCGTACGCCGTCGGAACTTGTCCGGCGAAGACCTGGGGGGTCAGTACGTCATGCCACAGCGAGTGCATTCCGCCGTCGGGGTCACACACGCTCATCGGGGTGAAGGTGTCACCGTGATAGCCGCCGCGCCAGGTCATCAGGCGGCGCTTGGAGTGCCGACCGATGCTGCGCCAGTATTGCAACGCCATTTTCGCCGCCACCTCGACGGCCACCGAGCCGGAGTCAGAGAAGAAAACGGTGTCCAGTCCGACCGGCGTGATGTCCACCAGGAGCCCGGCGAGCCGGGCGGCCGGCTCGTGGGTCAGCCCCCCGAACATCACGTGGTTGAGCACCGGCAACTGTCGGCTGATTGCCGCATCGAGATCCGGGTGGCCGTGTCCGTGGATCGCCGTCCACCACGACGCCATCGCGTCGAGCACGCGAACGTGCGCGCCATCGGCGATCACGGTCAGCCAGGCCCCCTGAGCGCATACCGCAACCACCGGGGGGACCGCGTCGGCGCCGAAGGCACTGTAGGGATGCCAGACGTGTGCGGCATCGATAGCGCTGATCTGTTCCGGGGTCAGCGCCGACACACAACTCAGCCTAATCCGACGCCATGGTCAGCCTAATCCGACGCCATGGTCAGCCTAATCCGACGCCCAGCCCCGACGCCCTGCGCCGGCGCCGCGCCGCAGCGGTCCGCTCTCGCAGAATTGGGTAGATTGACGGGCGATCATGTCGACATCAACCCTGTTCCGGCCGCCGCCGGCGCCCATTGCGGAGCCGCCGGCACCCGCCGTGGCTGCACCGGTGGCGTATCGCCATGACCTCGACGGCCTGCGCGGTGTCGCGATCGCCTTGGTGGCCGTCTTCCACGTCTGGTTCGGGCGGGTCTCCGGCGGCGTCGACGTCTTT
>SYAA01000435.1 GCA_005789055.1 Actinomycetota bacterium | reverse complement strand
TCGGCGCGCAGAGAGTCGGCGAAGGCGCGCAGGGCGAATTTGCTCGCCGTGTAGGAGGCCAGCCCCGGTGACGGGTTGAGGCCCGAACCGGAGTTGATGAAGATCACCTGGCCGCGCGCCGCGCGCAGCGCCGGCAGCAGCGCAAGGGTCAGTGCGACGGCACCCGTCACATTGACCTCGAAGGTGATACGCCATTCCTCGGGGGTGGATTCAGCGACCCGGCCGGGAAAGGCCACTCCGGCGTTGTGCACCAGGACGTCCAACTCCGCCAGTACCTCCGCGGCAGCCTCGATGTCAGCGGGGTCGGTGAGGTCCATCGGCCAGGTGGTGGCGCCCAGTGCGGCGGCGACGTCATCAAGATGCTGCGACGGCCTACCGGCGAGCAGCAGGGTGTGGGTGGGTGCCAGGGCGTGCGCGATGGCGGCGCCGATACCCGCGCCGGCCCCGGTGATCAGAGCGGTGCCCGGCATGTCGGTAACCCTACCGATCCACACCGAGGCCCCGCGCACCGCAGAATGAACCCGTGACGTTCGACGCCGGCTTTGCGCCCACCCAACTCGCCGCCCGCGCGGCCTACCTTTTGCGCGGCAACGACCTCGGCGTCATGACGTCGGCGGCGCCCCGGCTCTACCCCCACATGTGGAGTTGGGACGCCGCGTTCGTGGCCGTCGGCCTGGCCTCGTTGAGCGTTGAGCGCGCGGTCGTGGAGTTGGACACCCTGCTGTCGGCGCAGTGGTCCAACGGGATGATTCCGCATATCGTCTTCGCCCCCGGGGTCGACGGCTACTTCCCCGGTCCGGACCGTTGGGCCTGCGCGGAATTCGCCGCGGCAGCGCCGGCCGGACGGCAGACCTCGGGTATCACCCAACCGCCGGTTCACGCCATCGCCGTTCAGCGCATCCTCGATCGGGCTCGCACCCGCGGTCGATCCACCCGCGAGGTCGCCGAGGCGTTCTTGGATCGACGCTGGAACGATTTGGTGCGCTGGCATCGTTGGCTTGCCGAGGCGCGCGACCCCCATCAGCACGGTCGGATCACGCTCTACCACGGCTGGGAGTCGGGTATGGACAACTCGCCTCGCTGGGATTCGGCCTACGCGGGTGTGGTCGCCGGCCGATTGCCGGAGTACGAACGGGCCGATACCCACATCATCACCGACCCGAGCCAGCGTCCATCCGACGGCGAGTACGACCGGTACCTGTGGTTGCTCGAGGAGATGAAGTCCGTCCGCTACGACGACCGGCTGTTGCCGACTGCGATGAGCTTCGCCGTGGAGGACGTGTTTTTCTCGGCGATCTTCGCCGTTGCCTGTGATGTGCTGGCAGGTATCGGTGAGGACTACAAGCGGCCCGGTGCCGACGTCCGCGAGTTGCAGTCCTGGGCCGCGCGCTTCCGCGCCGGTGTGGCTGAGACGACGAACGAAAGATCCGGTGCGGCAAGGGATTTTGATCTGCGGTCCCGCTCCTGGATCGCTACCGAAACGGCAGCGCAGTTCGCCCCGCTACTGTGCGGTGGACTTGCCCACGAGCAGGAGCGGGCGCTGCTTCGGCTCTTCGAGGGGCCGAGGTTCTGCAGTCATCCCGACCTGAAGTTCGCGCTGATCCCCTCGACCTCGCCGGTGTCTCAGGACTTCCGGCCGCGCGAATACTGGCGCGGGCCGGTCTGGCCGGTGCTGACCTGGCTCTTCTCCTGGGCCTTTGCTCGCCGCGGCTGGTCGGAGCGGTCGTTGATGCTGCGCACCGAGGGACTGCGCCAGGCCAGCGACGGAACCTTCGCCGAGTACTACGAACCTTTTACCGGTGAGCCGCTGGGCAGTATGCAGCAGTCATGGACGGCTGCCGCGGTGCTGGACTGGTTGGGCTGAGGTCTTCAGGGAGTGGTTCGACATGTCCTCCGCATCGGCGAGGTGCTGGAGCGGCTTCAAGGCCTGAATCAGGTTCGAGCGCTCCTCGTCGGAAAGCTTCAGCAGGATCGCCGCCAGGTGGGCGCGCCGGGTTTCCAGGGCGTCGCGGTGCTGAACGAGTCCCTCCGGGGTGACCTCGACGAGCACGGCCCGCAGGTCCGAGGGGTCACGTGAGCGTTTGACCAGACCCAGCTTTTCCATCCGCCGAATGGCCACTGTCGTGGTGGGGGTGCGAACGCGTTCGCGCGCGGCCAGTTCGGTCATCCGGATCGGTCCGCAATCGAGCAGGGTCAACAGGATTGACAGCTGCGCCAGGGTCAGATCGGGCCGCGTCAGCCGGGTGGCGTCGCCGCGACGCAGCACCGTGAAAAGTTTTGACAACACCCGCTGCAGGTCAGAGGCCAAGTCGATGACCTGCGGCTCGGGTTTTGACATAGTTGGCGAGCTTAACCGGCCGAGGTCGGTGATTGAGCTGAAGTGGGGATAGTCCCTCGGCGGCCGCAAGGGCTCAGCGGTTGTCCCGCCAGCGGACCAGCGTCTCAGCCGGCCCCAGGTCGTAGTCGGGCCCACCGCAGCCGACGGTCATCAGCGTGACGCCGAGACCGGCCAACGCCTCAGCATTGGCTACCAGGGTGTCGGCGTCGCGGCCCTCCACACCCGATGAGCGCTCGACGGTATCGGGATCGCGACCGGTATCGGCGCAGTGCCGGGCCAACACCTCGGCCTTGCCGGGGTAGGTGGTCGCGTTGGTGAAGCTGTGCCAGACGTCGGCGTGCTCGGCCACCAGGCGCAGGGTCTTCCGCTCACCCTGGCCGCCGATCAGGATCGGGATCGTCCGAAGCGGTGCCGGGTTGAGCTTGGCCAGCCGCGAGGTGATGCGCGGCAGCGCTTCGGCAAGGTCATCGAGTCGGCTGCCGGCGGTGCCGAACTCATAGCCGTACTGCTCATAGTCCTTCTGCATCCAGCCTGAGCCGATGCCGAGAATCAGCCGACCGCCCGAGATGTGGTCGACGGTGCGGGCCATGTCGGCCAGCAGTTCGGGGTTGCGGTAGGAATTGCAACTGACCAGTGCGCCGATCTCGACCCGCGAGGTCTGCTCGGCCCACGCGCCCAGCATGGTCCAGCATTCGAAGTGGGCGCCGTCGGGATCGCCGTAAAGCGGGTAAAAGTGGTCCCAGTTGAACACGACATCGACGCCGATGTCCTCGCACCGCTGCACGGCGCCGCGGATCTGGGCGTAGTCGGGGGCGTGCTGAGGTTGGAGTTGGACGCCGATCCGGATGGGGAAGGTCATGGCCTTAGATTAGGCGTCAGCCGGCGAGCACCGAGCGCAGGATCTCCACGAGCGCCTGCGGCTGGTCTCCCTGCACCGAGTGCCCGGAGTCGCTGACCACGATCACCCGCTGAAAGCCGGGCGCGATGCGGCCGAATTCGAGGGCGTCGTCGTCGTTGACGAAGAATGAGTTGGCGCCGCGAACCAGGGTGGTCGGTACACGGAGAGCCGGCACGTCGTCCCAGAGGCCCTC
>SYAA01000434.1 GCA_005789055.1 Actinomycetota bacterium | reverse complement strand
CGGCCGGCGTTGGATGAGCGATCAGCGCCGTGCCGCGGCCTGTCCCGCCGAACGCCGTTGTCGCGCGCTGCGGTGCCGGATCGCGCGAACGCCGACGACAGAGTTGCCGAGAGTCCGGCGAAGCGGGCGGGCCGCGCGCTGGTGGTATCACTCGCCGACACCGCCGACGCGGCCGACGCCGGCGACATCGCGAGGAACCAGCGGGTCATCCCGACCAGCAGTACCGCGACCGAAGTGAACAGCATCAGTGGGAAACGTTCGATCAACGGATAACCACAGGTGATCAGAATGTCCTTGAGTCCGCCGAACTCCGAACCGTGGAATAGGAAGTAGGCCAGCGGTACCGCGACGAACAGCAGGAGCGGCGGTTGGACTACGGCCGTGAATATGCTGGATTGGCGGACGGCCAGGGCCGCGCCGATGCAGCCTGCCGCGTAGCACATCGCGAACACGATGCCGAGCTCCGCGCGACCGAAGCCGGCTTCGATCGCCAGACCCGCCAGCGTCGCGCTCGCCGCGATTACCACCGCGCCCCACCAAGGCACGCCAGCACGGTGGGGGAACGCGGAGCGTAGATCTGCTGCGACCGTCCGCTGGGCTGGCACTACTAGACCGTACCGGCTGACGCCGCAGACGGCCCGCGGTGCTGATTGCCGTGTCGCCACGGTCCCCGCGGCCGGCCTGTGGCGCGCCGATGGCCGGGGGCTGATTTGGCGATCCCCCTAGACTCTTGACCCTGTGAGCTTGAGCCTGGGAATCGTCGGTCTGCCCAACGTCGGAAAATCGACCTTGTTCAATGCACTGACCCGCAACAATGTGCTGGCGGCCAACTACCCCTTCGCCACCATCGAGCCCAACGAGGGTGTGGTCCCACTGCCCGACGCCAGGCTGGCCAGGCTGGCCGAGATGTTCGGATCCGAACGCATCGTGGCCGCGCCGGTGACCTTCGTCGACATTGCGGGCATCGTCAAGGGCGCCTCAGAGGGCGCCGGCCTGGGCAACAAGTTCCTGGCCAACATCCGCGAGTGCGACGCGATCTGTCAGGTGGTCCGCGTTTTCGATGACGACGACGTCGTGCACGTCGACGGCCAGGTCGACCCCCGGTCCGATATCGAGGTCATCGAGACCGAACTGATCCTCGCCGACATGCAAACCCTTGAGCGCGCGGTCCCGCGACTGGAGAAAGAGGCGCGCAACAACAAGGACCGTAAGGCGGTTCACGAGGCGGCGGTGGCTGCACAGGCTTGCCTCGACGATGGCACGACCCTGTTCGCCGCGGGCTCCAAGGTCGACTCGACGCTGTTGCGTGAGCTGAACCTGTTGACGACCAAGCCGTTCCTGTATGTGTTTAACGCCGACGAGTCGGTGTTGGGCGACGAGGCCAAGATCGCCGATCTGCGGGCACTTGTCGCCCCGGCCGATGCGGTGTTCCTCGATGCCAAGATCGAGTCCGAATTGCAGGAACTCGATGACGAGTCGGCCGCGGAACTTCTGGAGTCGATCGGACAGCATGAGCGCGGCCTGGATTCGTTGGCGCGCGCCGGTTTTCACACCCTGAAGCTGCAGACCTATCTGACCGCCGGGCCCAAGGAGGCCAGGGCCTGGGTGATCCATCAGGGCGACACCGCACCGAAGGCGGCCGGGGTGATCCACACCGAGTTCGAAAAGGGTTTTATCAAAGCCGAAGTGGTGTCCTTCGAGGATTTGACCGCGGCCGGATCGATGGCGGCGGCCAAGGCGGCCGGCAAGGTCAGGATCGAGGGCAAGGACTACGTGATGAACGACGGTGACGTAGTGGAGTTCCGGTTCAACGTCTAGGCCTGTCCGGTTGGCTTTGCGCCAAGTGTGGGGGATAAGCACGCGATCGGGACGTCTTTCGTACACGCTGCCCACGCTGGCGGGTTACGCGGGCGTGTTGGCTACTGACTTACCGGGTGACGAAGTCGACCACGGCCGCGCTGAACGCATCGTTGTCGTCACCGGCCGCGGTATGACCGGCATCGGACAGTTCGACGAACTCCGCATGCGGCACCTTGGCCAGAAAGTCCTCGACGCCCTCTCTGCTGACGACATCGGACAGCTTGCCCCGGATCAGCAGAATCGGAATCTGAAGATCGATGGCCTGTTGCTCGAGTCGCTCGACTTCGACGAAGGGGTCCTCCCCGGCGGACGTGACGAAGGCCGGATCCCAGTGCCAGTGCCACCGGCCGTTGCTGTGTCGCAGGTTCTTCTTCAGCCCGTCGAGGTTGCGGGGCCGTTTGCGGTGCGGGAGGTATTCGGCGATGGCATCGGCGGCCTGATCGAGGGTTTCGAAACCGTGGACGTGCCGGGCCATGAAATCGCGGATGCGGTGGCTGCCCTCGCTCTCGAATCGCGGCACCACATCGACGAGAACAAGTTTGGTCACCACTGCAGGTCCGGCGTGGTGCGCGGCGACGATTCCGGTCAGACCGCCCATGCTGGCGCCGATCAGCACCACCGGACGGCCGATCTGTTTCAGCACGGCGGCCGCGTCTCGGGCGAAGGCGTCCACGGTGTACTCGGCGTTGAGCGACCGGTCGCTGTCGCCGTGGCCGCGGGCGTCGAGGGCAATCACATGAAAGCCTCGCTCAGCCAGCAACTGGCCGGTGTTCTTCCAGGAGAACCGGTTCTGTCCGCCACCGTGCAGCATCACAATCGTCGGCCCGTCGCTCTGGCCGCGGTTCCATTCGTCTGCGATGAGTCGCAATGACGAGTCTCCGCCGAACTCGACGGTAACCGGACCGGCGTTCACAGAATCCTCCTCGATGGCAGCCATCCCTAATGGCAGCCGCCCTGCTCTAGGTGTGCACCGGACGTTACCCGCGGCGCAGGCCGGTAGCCTTTGGGGCCGGTGCGCGCGCACGGCCGCACCCTAGGGAGGAGCCGCCATCGCTATCGGGGCCGACGCGACTGATTCGGCCGGGCTGCCACCGGTCCGGCAGGTATCGCCCTCGCGGTCGCGACGCGTGGTTGCCGCGGTACTGGCCGCACTTGTGGCGCTGACCGGCTGGCTGGGCTGGCGCGACCTCGAGGTCCGCCGGGCCGAAGACCTACGCGCAGCCATGGTGCAGGCCGGTCGGGACGGTGTATTGGCACTGACCAGCATCGACTACGAGCGGGTGGATGAGGACGTACAGCGCATCCTGGACTCCTCGACCGGACTGTTCCGCGACGACTTCGCCGTGCGCGCCGACTCTTTCAAGGCCGCCGCGCGTCAGGCGCAGTCGAAGTCGGTAGGCACGGTCACAGAAGCCGGCGTGGAAACCGTCGACGGCGACCAGGGCCGTGTCCTGGTGACACTGGTCGTCATGACGTCCAACCGGGGCGCACCTGAACAGCAACCCAAGGTCTGGCGGACCAGGGTGAGCGTCGTCAAAGAGTCCGACGCTTACAAGGTCGCTGCGGTGGAGTTCATCTGATGACCAAACGCCGACATCGCCTTGTGGTGGCTGTCATCGCGACCGGCCTCGTAGTCGCATCGGCCGCGCTGGCGTGGGACGGCACGGTACGGCGCGGCGCCGAGCAGGCTGGTGAGGACGCCGTGGAAGTGGCGCGCGAGTCGATCGTTGCCATCCTCAGCTACCGACCGGACTCCGCCGAGGAGGATCTTGCCACCGCCGCCCAGGAACGGCTCACCGGACGATTTCTGGAGGACTACTCGCAACTCATTACGACGGTGGTAGTGCCCAACGCCATACAGCAGGACATCACGGCCTCGGCGCGGGTACCCGCCGCGGCGGTGGTGTCGGCCGCAGCCGATCGCGCGGTATTGCTGGCTTATGTCGATCAGACCACGGCGGTGGGCAAAGAGTCACCAACCCAGACCAACTCCAGCGTGCGGGTGACGATGGAACGGGTCGACGGGCGTTGGCTGATCGCTGGATTCGATCAGATCTAGGAGGCA
Source organism: Actinomycetota bacterium (assembly GCA_005789055.1). Lineage (GTDB taxonomy): Bacteria > Actinomycetota > Actinomycetes > Mycobacteriales > Mycobacteriaceae > Mycobacterium. The sequence goes on along the minus strand of SYAA01000434.1, from coordinate 3,583 downwards.
GCGATGACCGAGCCCCGATGGATTGACGTCCCCGCACCACAGGTGCAGCTCCGAGCCCTCAGCTGGGGGCCGGTCGACGGCCCGATTGCCTTGTGTCTGCACGGGTTCCCCGACACCGCCTATGGCTTTCGCGCGCTGGCCCCGCATCTGGTGGCCGCCGGCTACCGGGTGATCGCGCCGTTCATGCGCGGCTACGTGCCGTCCTCGCTGGCTTCGGATCGCGCCTATCACGTGGGAGCTCTGATGGATGACGCGCTGAGAGTGCGCGCAGCATGCGGCCCGAGTGATGCCGATGTGGTGATCGGCCACGACTGGGGTGCCATTGCGGCGGCCGGACTTGCCGCGATGCCAGAGAGCCCATTTCAACGGGCGGTGGTCATGTCGGTGCCGCCGTCGGCTGCGCTTCGGCCTCTGTGCCGCGGAGTGTTGAAGCTGGTGCCGGCACAATTGGTCCGCAGTTGGTACATCAGCTATTTCCAGTTGCCTTTCCTGCCCGAGCGGTCCTCATCATGGGTCGTGCCGCTGCTGTGGCGGCGCTGGTCGCCCGGCTACGACGCGGCCGAGGATCTTCGTCATGTCAGCGCGGCCATCGGGGCACCAGATCGTTGGCGCGCGGCGCTCAGTCTTTACCGGGCGACCATCCGTAACTCGGCTCCGCCGGCGCGTTACGCCGAACTTCACCGTTGGTGGACCGAGTTGCCGCGAGTGCCGACGCTGTACCTGCACGGTGCGGACGACGGCTGTATGACAGCCGATTTCACCGCATTCGTCGCTGCCGCGCTGCCGGCTGGCAGTGACGCGGCGGTCGTCGAACACGCCGGGCACTTCTTGCAACTGGAGAGGCCCGATGAGGTTGGCCGCCGCATTGTCGAGTTCCTCAGGAGCTGACCCCGTGGCGGGCAGGCCGATGGCTGCGGTCGATGCGCAGATGCTCCTGCTCTCGGCCAAGATCGCCAATGACCAGTTCGCGCTGTTCGCGTTCGACGGTGCCCCCGATGATCTTGGTGCGGCGGTCGGGCAGTTGCGGTATCGAGCACAGCTGTGTGCCGATCTGTGTCTGCGGGTGGCCGACGAGCATCCGTGGCGCTATCCCCGTTGGGTGACCGGCCCCGTCACGTCCGAACAGTTCATCGTTCACGCCGGTACGGGAGGTGGCTGGCAGAGTTGCCTTGATCGGGTGTCGCGGCTATCGGAACAGCAACTCGATGCATCCCAGATGTGTTGGCGGGTGCATATTTTTCCCGACGTCACTAACGTTCCCGGGGCGTCAGTGGCTACCTCCGTGGTGGTAGTGCAGATAGCCCACGCGCTGGGCGACGGCACCCGATCTGCCGAGCTTGCGGGTGTTCTGCTGGGACGTCGCGGGCCGATACGGGCAGTGGCCGACTCAGACCGCGGACATTTTGTGGGGCGGGCCGGCGCGGCCGCGCGCGCACACCGTCGCCTGGTTCGCGACACCCGGGCCGGACTACTGGCGCCGCCGACGCCGCCGGTGTCCGCGCTGGGGATCAACTCAGGTTCCCGCGGCCCTTCGGTTCTGCGCACCATCGCGGTGGATCGCACCCTACTGACGGGCCATTCCGTGACGGTCGCGGCCCTGGTGGCCGTCGGTGAGGCGCTCTCCGGTTATCTCAAAGCGCGGAGTGAGGACATCAGCAGCTTAAGCGCCGAGGTGCCGATGGCCACCGGGGTACTGGCATCGCCCCTGGCGTACAACAACTTCCGAAACGTCGGTGTCGCTCTTCATCCGGAGTCCGGCCGGGTCCGGCGGGCGGAGCAGATTCGCGGTCAACTCGACGACCACCGTCGCCGCAGTGAGCATCCTGGCGCGAGAGCTTCGGCGGCAGCGTTCGACGCGGTACCGGCCTGGCTGCTGCGGTGGGGCATGAGCAGGTTTGATCCGACGGACCGATCGTCGACCGTCACCGGCCACACGGTGGTGTCGAGCATCAACCGCGGTCCGGCCGACCTGAGCTTCGGTGGCTGCCCGGTGATTCTCACCGCGGGCTACCCGGCGCTGTCGCCGATGATGGCGCTGACCCACGGAGTGCACGGGATCGGTACGACGATCGCGGTCAGCGTTAATGCCGACGCGACCGTAATCGATGTCGACGACTACATCGGCCGACTGCACGAGGCTCTGGTCGCGCGACCACTCGCGCTCTAGTCTTGCTCCTATGGGTTTTCTCAAGCAGGAAGTGCCGGTCATTGATTTCGACGAGTGGAGCAAGGGCACGCGCGCGGAGAAGATCCGGCCGATGGCCCGGCACTGGGCCGAGGTGGGCTTTGGCACGCCGGTGGCACTGCACCTGTTCTACGTCGTGAAGATCGGTCTCTACATCCTCTTCGGGATGCTCTTCGCACTGGCCACCAAGGGCATCGACGGTCTGGGCAACATCGGTCAGTGGTGGAGCGAGCCAATCGTTTTCCAGAAGGTCGTGCTCTACACCATTTTGTTCGAAGTGATCGGTCTCGGCTGCGGCTTCGGTCCGCTCAATAACCGCTTCTTCCCGCCGATGGGGTCGATCATCTACTGGCTGCGGCCCAACACCATCCGGTTGCCGCCCTGGCCGCGCCGGGTGCCGCTGACCGCGGGAGACAACCGCGAACCGTTCGACGTCGTGCTCTATGCCGCGCTGTTGATCATGCTGGTGGTCGCATTGTTCTCCGACGGCACCGGGCCCGATCCCGCCCTGGGCACCTCGGTCGGCCTGCTGCCGGCCTGGCAGTCGTGGACAATCCTGGGCCTGCTGGCCGTGGCCGGCCTGCGCGACAAGATTCTTTTCCTGGCTGCTCGCGGTGAGGTCTACGCGCCGTTTGTGGCCGCCTTCCTGTTTGGCGGCGAGAATGTGATCATCGCGGCCAAACTGGCGTGCGTGGTGATTTGGATGGGTGCGGCCACCTCGAAGCTCAACAAACATTTCCCGTTCGTCATCTCGACGATGATGTCCAACAGTCCGGTGATCCGGTCTCGGGCGTTGAAACGGAAGTTCTTCGAGAACTTCCCCGACGACCTGCGGCCCGGAGGGCTTTCCCGGATCGTCGCCCACATCAGCACCGCAATCGAGATGAGCGTGCCACTGGTGCTGCTGTTCTCCGGTGGCGGCCCGGTCACCTACGTGGCCGCGTTCGTGATGATTTGCTTTCATCTCGGCATCCTCAGCGCGATCCCGATGGGGGTGCCGCTGGAATGGAACGTCTTCATGATCTTCGCGGTGCTGGCATTGTTCGTCGGCCATCCAGACGTCGGACTCGGCGATATGACCAACCCGCTGCCGGTCATTCTGTTCGCGGTGATGGCGGGCATCGTGATTATCGGGAACCTGATGCCGCGCAAAGTCTCCTTCCTGCCGGGCATGAGGTACTACGCGGGAAACTGGGACACCACGCTGTGGTGCATCAAGGCCTCCGCCGAGGCGAAGATCGCCGCGGGCATCATCGCCGTCGCCAACATGCCGGCCGCCCAGTTGGAGAAGTTCTACGGCAGTAAGGAAGCCGCGCAGATCCCGATGTACATGGGGTACGCGTTCCGCGGATTCAACACCCACGGCAAGGCACTGTTCACTCTGGCGCACCGGGCGAT
>SYAA01000433.1 GCA_005789055.1 Actinomycetota bacterium | reverse complement strand
TGGCACTTCACCTTCGATCTTTTGTGGCTGATCAACGGCGTGGTCTTCATGATCCTGCTGTTCAGCACCGACCAATGGAAACGCCTTATCCCCACCTCCTGGGAGGTGTTTCCCAACGCGCTGTCGACGGCATTGCAGTACCTGTCACTGGAGTTGCCGGAAAATGCCGGTTTCAGCACCTATAACGCGCTGCAGTTGCTGGCCTACTTCATCACGGTGTTCATCGCCGCACCACTGGCTGTGGTGACGGGACTGTTGCAGGCACCGGCGATCGCGGGGCGCTTCGGCACCAGTGTGGGTCTGCTGAATCGCCAAGTTGCCCGCACCGTCCATTTCGGGGTGCTGGTGTGGATGCTGAGTTTCATCGCTATTCACACGCTGATGGTCTTCGCCACCGGTTTCGTCGGCAACGTCAACCACATCACATTGGGTACCGATACAAACTCTTACCTCGGGGTAGCGCTCTACCTGGCGTGGATGGCTGTCGTTGTCACCTTTTGGCTGGTCGCCTCCCCGCTGACAATCAAGTACCCGCGAACCGTCCAAAGGGTCGGCACGGTGACGGTCGGCTGGTTGAAGAAACCGTTGGAGCGCTGGGCACCGAAAGCGACCTACACCAAAGACGACATCACCGACTATTTCTGGCCCAACGGCACGTTGCCGGTCAGCGACGAGTACCGGAACCTTCAGGCGGGTAACTGGTCTGACTATGTGCTGCGGGTGGACGGCCTGGTGGAAAACCCGCTTGAGATCACCTACGCAGAACTGCTCGCACTACCAAAGCAGGACCAGATAACCCACCATTTCTGCATCCAGGGTTGGTCAGCAATCGGTGAGTGGACGGGTGTTCCCATGCGCACGATCTGCGAGATTGTCAAGCCGCTGCCCAACGCCAAATGGGTGGCGTTTTATTCGTTCGCAGAGGGATCAGACGGTGGACGGTATTACGACTGCCACCCGATCGAGAACATGTATCACCACCAGACCATCCTCGCCTACGGACTGAACGGCGCGCCGCTGAATGAGTCCCATGGGGCACCGGTCCGGCTCCGTGACGAAGTGGAACTCGGCTTCAAAATGGTCAAGTGGATCGAGGCGATCGAATTCTTGGAGTCCTACGACCATGTGGGCGGCGGCTACGGCGGGTACAACGAGGATCACGAATACTACGGCTTCCGCATGCCGATCTGAGTGTTCGTGACACGTGCGTATAAGCCCAGATGGCGCCTGATCGGCGCTGTGCTTACCTTGTTGATGATGACGAGCTGTTCGCCGAATGCGGAATCGACACCTGCACCGGGATTACCAGCCGAGCAGATGGTGTTCATGGTGATGTCCTCGGGAGGTATGGCGCCGGCGGTGTATCAGGCCCTGGCGTCCCCGTCGCTGGCGATCTACGGCGACGGCCGGGTGCTGACGGCCGTGGAATCCCCGGCCCTGCAGCTGATTCCCGCCCGATATGAGGTCGCACGAATCGACCCCGCTGCGGTGGCGTCGTTCGTGGCCGACGTCGAGGCCGGTGGCCTAGTCAGTGCCGACACCGACTTCGGCACGCCACGACTGACCGACCTCCCGTCGACGACGGTGATGATTCACGGACGGGGCGGTCAGGAACAGGTCCGTCCGTATGCCTTCGACGAGAGATTCGACGCCCGCGTTACCGCCGAGCAGCGCAACGCCCGGGTGGCGCTGCGCACAGTGATAGACCAGGCATCCGCATTGGCAGCCGGGGCTGCGCGCGGGCCCTTCTCCCCGGACCGGGTGGTTGTCTACGAACTCGAACCGCGCAGCTCGGACGAACTCGCCGCCGCAGGCTGGCCGGGTCCACCGCCGTCAAATTTTCTCGCGCCCACCACCAGCCGCCGCTCGATCGCCTGCGGCGAATTGATGGCCGATCCGGCCGAGGTCGTCTACCAGGCGGCCCTGGAAAACCCCGGCGCCCGCTGGCTGGTCGACGGCTCCACCCGGGTCCTGGCCGTAAATCCCCTGCCCTTGCCCGACGACTGCCGCTGAAAACAGATCAGGCCAGCAGTGGGTCGATCACTGATCGAGGCACCAGCACCTGGGTTGCGCCGGCCGCTTCGGGCAGCAACCCACCCTGGCTGAAGAAAAAGATCACACCGTCATTGGTGATCGCGAAGTTCTGGTAGTTCGCCGGGTCCAGGCCGGCGGCCGATGAGATGGGCAATGGCTGGCCGGTCTGTTTCTGCAACTCGCTCTGCACCGCCGGGAAGACGATCGGCAACGGATCGATCGCGGGCTGCCAGAGGGTCTCAAAGGTGACCAGCTTGCGGTAGGCCTGGTCCCACACGAACGACTTGAAGGAAGTCTGCGGACCCGCGGCACCAACATTCTGATAGACCTTCAAGATCACCGACAGCTGGCCACGCGGCGGGACGAATGAGTTGTACGTCGCCGCGCTGATATCCAGGGCGAAGGGCGCGGTCCGCGGTGTGGAACTTCTGGCGGTGTTGAGGAAATCGTCGCGGGTCTTCGCCACGAACTGGGCAACCGATTTCATGTCGGGAAAGTTGCTCGGGACGCTGATATCCACCGTGTAGCCCGGGTCGGTGAGCGTGATCTGGCAGACGGTCCCCGTGTCGACACCCTTGATGTCAATGCAGAAGTTCTTGGGTGCGGCCCCGGCTGGGGCCGCACCGCTCAGCGGGACAACGATCGCGACGAGGACCGTAATCGTGGCTTTGGGTACTCCCCTCACGTGAGCCCCCGAGGTCTGGGTTTGGCGACGAACTCCTGCTCGGGTCGACCGGTGCTGCCGTACCGCAACCCGATCTTGACCTCGTCGTTGGTTGCTAGAGCGGCCAGGTAGCGCTGCGCCGTCGCCCTCGACACTCCGATCTCGGCGGCGACCTCGGCAGCCGACATCGGCCCCCCGGCACCGGCGAGCGCTTGCAAAACAAGGTCTTTGGTCGGCGACGGTGCCATGACGGGTGACTGCTGTGCGGCGATACGGGGACGGAGCGCATCCAGTGCCGCGTCGACTTCCGCGGGCCCGAGATTACCGGCTGCCAGAATTTTGCGATAGCGGGCGTACCCGGCCATTCGGGCGGCTAACTCGGTGGGGGCGAACGGCTTCACCAAATAGCCCAGCGCGCCGGCCGCAACAGCGGCGCGAACCGTCTCAGCCTCGGTCGCGGCGCTCAACATGATTGAGTCGCAATGCAATTCCCGCACGAGGTCGATCCCCGATCCGTCCGGCAGGTAGACGTCGACCAGTGCGAGGTCGACCGGGCCGGACTTTCGGGCGGCGGCGAGAGTGTTGGCGGTGCCGGCCACCGTGAAACCGGGCAGTGCGTCGACGATTGCGGCGTGCATGTCGGCGACCCGGAAATCGTCCTCAACGATCAACACGCTCAATTCGGAATCACTCATTACTCGGCCTCCGCCATCACGCCCGGCAGTCGGGCGATGAACTCCGCGCCGCACAGAGGTCCACCGGGATTGGCGGGTCGGGACAACACGATGTCTCCGCCCAGCGCCCGGGCGATCTGCCGCGACAACGTCAACCCGATGCCGCGCCCACCGTCTAATCCACCCTGCGATCCCATTGGGTGTTTGGTCGTCGTTCCCTCGATGAATATTTGGTCGGCGAAATCCAATGCCACCCCGTCGCCGCTGTCCGCCACCGTGATGTGCAATGTCGAGTTGTCTTGGAGCAGTTCGACTTCCACTACTTTATTCGCGCAACGTCCGGTGCGGGTCGCCTCGATCGCGTTGTCGATCAGATTTCCGAGCACCGTCGTGACGTCGACCGGGAAGACGAGCCGACCCGGCACCCAGGTGCTCTCCCCGATCCGCAGCGTCACCCCTGCCTCCCGGACACCCGCCGCCTTAGCAGCCAGCAACGCTTGGAGGTAGGTGTCGCGGATCGCATCAATGCCCGGCAGTGCCGAACCCAGCGGCCCTGACCCGAGTAACTCTTCGAGGTACGCCCCGGCCTCGTCCGGGTGACCGCTGTGCAGCAGTCCGTTGAGCAGATGCAACCGGTTGGCGAATTCGTGGCGCTGAGCCCGTAGCACCGTGCTCATCAGCTGGACGGCATCGAGTTGACGTGTCAGCGATTCAATGTCGGTGCGGTCGCGCACGATCAGTACCGTGCCTAGTTCGCGTCCCTCCCTCGCCACCGGCCGGGCCGACACGACCAGGACGCGGTCCCCGACGGTGGCCAGGGTGGGTGCCGGATCGCAAGACCGCAACACCTCCAGGACCCGCGGCGTCAGTCCGATCTGATCGACAGGGTGTCCGGTTGCGGAACCGATCTCGAGCAGGTGGCAAGCCTCGTCGTTGACGAATGTGGTGTTGCCGTGGGTATCAGTGGCAAGTACCCCTTCACCGATACCGTGCAGCACCGCTTCCTGGGTGCGCACCAGTTCGGTCATTTCCGTGGGCTGCAGATCCAATGTCTGTTCACGCCAGCGCCGCGCCAGCAGCACCGAAAGGACTAGGCCGGCCACTAGGGCGGGACCGGCGGTCAGGGCGGCGGTGCGTTGCTCGCTGCGCAGCAACTCGTATACCGACGAGGTGGACATCCCGACACTGACCGCGCCGACAACCCGATCCGAATCAAGCTCCAGAACAGGGACTTTCGCCCGAATCGACGGGCCCAGAGTGCCGGTCTGCTCGACTACCTCCTCACGGCCGGACAGCGCGACAGAGGGATCGGTGCTGACCGGCTTTCCCAACTCGGTGGGGTTGGGATGTGACAGCCGTATTCCGCGGTCATTGGTGATCACCACGAACAGCACACCGGTACCGGCGCGGACCTTGGTTGCGATGTTCTGCAATGGGCCGTTCGCCAGCTCGTCTGCCGGGGGAACGTCGCCGTCGTACCCGGTGCCGTCGTACAGGGCGACGTCGGCCCGCACGGCCGGCGCCGCGGCCAGTACCCGCGCGATGTCGAGGGACCGGTGGCCGTATTCGTCGATCAGTCGGTTGTGGTAGACGACGGCAAGCAGGGCGAAAGCGATGCCCAGCGTGAGCGCCACCACCGCCAGCTGCAACAGCAGGATCTGCGTTGCGAGTCGCAGATCTATCCGATGCTTGCCGGCCACCCCGGAAGCTTAACCGGCCGCTTAAGCAGAATGAGCAAAAGGTGCCTCGGCGCTCTCCTCGAGCCAGTCCGGGGTGAACTCGGTGACGTCGGTGAAGGCCCCGCGCAGTACCCCGATG
>SYAA01000432.1 GCA_005789055.1 Actinomycetota bacterium | reverse complement strand
GTTGATGGCCCAGTTGCCACCCGACTCGCACTGCGCGATCGCGTCCCAGTTCACGCTGTCGGCGTTCGCGACACCGGCGCCGAGGGCGATCGGCGCAACAGCCATCGCCGAGGCCAGGGCGGTCACTGCAAAAATCTTGCGGGGGTTCTTCACAATTTTTTCCTTTCGCCACGTGCGTGCCGTTCCGGTCTGGCACGACGGCGAAGGCCGGTTCTCGCACCTGGGGGGTGCCGGCCCCCGCGCACACGCAGGGTGTCGTAATTTGAATTTGTTTCGGCCGCATTGCGGCTCCTTTAGGACGGTACGCAGCGCATTGCACCAAGTCACGTCAATGACGCACAAATATCTTTCAGATCACGGGCCAATCACGACCGCGGATCGCCCGACTTTCGCGCAGGTCACTTCGGCGTTTTCCGAACCGCCACCACCACCGTGGGCGGCACTTTCGTGTGAATTAAATCACAGCCACGGCCACTGCCGGCCACCAGTCACAATTGTCACATTAATAACACTGACCACAAAAGCACCATTTGAAGTAATGCGATTGGCCCCCGCCGAGGGTCAGTCGAGCAGATCGGCCGCCGAATTGATGTTGGCCAGCTGGTTGTTGGGCTCGACGACCACCCGCTGGGTCACCACCGACTCGGCCAGGGCGCGCATACTTCGCTGACCTGCGGAGATCAGGGCGTCGATGTGATCGGACAGGGCGGTGCGGTAGACCCCGGCGAGGTAGTGGTCCCGGCCGTCCCAGGGCAGCACGATGTCGACGCCGCCGTGGCCTGCCAACTCATCGACGATGTCCGTGGTCAGGTTCGGCATGTCCACCGCGCACACGAAGGCCCGCTGCGCCCCGGCGGCCGCGGCCACCCGTAGGCCGCGCCCGGTGGCCAGCAGCGGTCCCACCCCCCGCAGTTCGTCACGCACGACCATTGCCGGCAGTTCAGGAATCGACTGCCCGGGGGCGGCGATGACAATGATCGGTTCGCAGCGCGCCATCAGAACGGACACCACATGCTCGACCATCGTGGTACCCAACGGGTGCGCCATGGTCGCCTTATCCCGACCCATCCGCCGGGACGCGCCGCCGGCTAACACCACGGCGGCCATGGGCACGCCGTCGGGGACGGTCAATCGAACGCCTTTCGTAGTGGCTGGCCGAGATCTCGGGCTGCTGATGAGGAGAGTCCGGCGAGATCTCGGCTGCTGATGAGGAGAGTAATGCACTCGGTCCGAACCAGCCTGGCCTCACCGACCCTGGGCTCATCGACCCTGGGCTCATCGACCCTGGGCTCATCGACCCTGGGCTCATCGACCCTGGGCACACCGACCCCCCACCCCAGGGGCAGCATGGAACCCATGACCGAACCCTTTCCCGAAACACGCCGGGATTCCTTTCCCGAAACACGCCGGGATTCTTTTCCCGAAACACATTGGGGTTCCGAGACGTTGTCGCCGGCCTTCGCCCCCGCCTACGCCTTCGCCTCGTCGCGGACGGGTTCTCGAGTGCTGCGCGCCCTGGCGCCGCTTGATCGCCGCGTGGTACTCGCGACAAAGGGCAAGTACACCCTGTTCGGGCCCACCACGCTGCCAACGCTGTTGCTGACGACGATCGGACGCAAGTCCGGCCTGCCGCGCGCGTGCGCGCTGAACTTCCTGCGTGACGGTCGCCGTCTGCTGATCCTCGGCAGCAACTGGGGCCAGCAGCAGCACCCGGATTGGTCGGTGAATCTGCTCGCCCACCCGGACGCGACCGTCGCAATCGGTGGCACGGAGATTGCGGTGACGGCGACCGAGTTGGCCGGGCAGGATCGCGACGTGGCGTTGCAACGGTTTCTCGGCTACCCGATGTACCGCGCTTACCGCGGCCGGACCAATCGCGAATTGAGACTTTTCGCGCTATCGCACCGGGAGGAGTGAATGGGCAGACGTACGGCACGGCGGCGGGTCAGACACGTGGCCGGCACGGGGCCACAAACAGCCATCACCGAACGCGTCGAGACCGTCGTCGTCGAAGAACCACTCGAGATCCGCATCAATGGAGCGGCGGTGACAGTGACGATGCGAACGCCGGGCTCCGATGTCGAACTCGCACAGGGATTCCTGCTGACCGAGGGCGTGATCAACGATCGCAACGACATATCGACGGTGCAGTACTGCCGGGGCGCAGAGCAGGACGGCGTGAATACCTACAACACCCTCGACGTCACACTGCAGCCGGGTGTGCGAATGCCAGATGTGGACGTGACCCGAAACTTCTACACGACATCCTCATGCGGCGTGTGCGGCAAGGCGTCGCTCGAGGCCGTCTGGCTGTCCAGCCGACACTCCCCCGGTGACGACCCAGCCGCGGTCTCGGCGACGACCCTGACCGAACTTCCGGCGCGTCTGCGTTCGGCGCAGAAGGTGTTCGCCGCCACCGGAGGCCTGCACGGTGCGGCCCTATTCGACCTCGAAGGGACTCTACTGGCGGTCCGCGAAGACGTCGGTCGCCACAACGCGGTGGACAAGGTGATCGGCTGGGCGGTGGAAGCCGAACGCATTCCGCTGACCGGATCGGTGCTGTTGGTCAGCGGCAGGGCGTCGTTCGAATTGACCCAGAAAGCGGTGATGGCCGGCGTCCCGGTGCTGGCCGCGGTGTCGGCACCGTCGTCGCTCGCCGTCGATCTCGCGGCCCAGTCCGGCCTGACCCTGGTCGCGTTCCTCCGGGGCGACTCGATGAACATCTACAGCCGGGCCGACCGGATACGGCCGTAGCGCGCCTGCGCGGTCAGCGCTCAGCGCCCTGCGCGGTCAGCGCTCAGG
>SYAA01000431.1 GCA_005789055.1 Actinomycetota bacterium | reverse complement strand
CGCGCGGCGCGTTCGCGTTCGGCCAGCGCGTTGTAGGTGGTGTTGAGACACTCCCACATGTCGCTGGAGATGACTTCGCGCGCCGAACGTGCGTTCTCCCTGGCCGAACTGACCGCGTCGACGATCGAGCAGCCGCCCGGCACATCGCGGGCGAACGCAACCAGGTCGGTCAGCGCCCACATCTCCAGCCGTGCCTTCGGCGGTTCGATCCCCAGCACCTCCAGCAGGATGCGCGACGCCCGGTCGGGATCGACGCTGGAATCCTCCAACAGTTGGTGGACCGTCACGTCGAGGATGCGGGCGGTATCGTCGGCGCGCTCGACATAACGACCAATCCAGTAGAGCGCCTCGGCGTTACGGGCCAGCATCAGCGCGCCCCGGCGACCGGCGGCGCGGACTGCTGCTGCTGATGCTGCTGCTGTTGCTGTTGGCCGTTCTTGGCCTGCTGCTGCAGCGGTTGCATCTCCGTGGCGGCCGCAGCCCGCGGCAGCGTCTTGACCACCTGGGCAGCCGCCAGTTCCCGGGCCGCCGGCGATGTCCGCGACGCCAGTACCCAGGTGTCTTTGGACCCGCCACCCTGACTAGAATTGACCAGCAGCGAGCCCTCGTTGAGCGCGACGCGGGTCAGTCCGCCGGGCAGCACCCACACCTGTTCGCCGTCGTTGACCGCGAACGGCCGCAGATCGACGTGCCGCGGGGCCAAGGTGTCACCGACCTTGGTGGGCACCGTCGACAGCTGCACGACCGGTTGGGCGATCCAACCCCGGGGGTCGGCCTGCACCTTGCGACGGATCGTCGCCAACTCCTTCTCCGAGGCCTCGGGCCCGAAGACGATGCCGTAACCCCCGGAGCCCTCGACCGGTTTGATCACGAGTTCGTCAATTCGGTCAAGCACCTCGGCGCGCTCGGAATCCAGCCAGCAGCGCAGCGTGTCGACATTGGCCAACAACGGCTTCTCGCCGAGGTAGTAATCAATAATTGTGGGCACGTAGGTGTAGACGAGTTTGTCGTCCCCGACCCCGTTGCCGACCGCACTTGATATCGCCACGTTGCCGGCCCGGGCGGCATTGAGCAGGCCGGCGACGCCAAGGATCGAGTCCGGCCGGAAGTGCATCGGATCGAGATAGTCGTCGTCGATGCGTCGGTAGATCACGTCGACTTGGCGTTCGCCCTCGGTGGTGCGCATGTACACCGCGTTGTCGCGGCAGAACAGATCCGGACCCTCGACCAGTTCAACACCCATCTGCCGGGCCAGCAGCGAGTGCTCGAAGTAGGCGGAGTTGAACGGGCCGGGCGTCAGCACCACCACGGTCGGATCGCTCTCATTGGTCGCCGCGGCATTGCGCAGTGCCCGAAGCAGATGCGACGGATAGTCGTCGACCGACCGCACCCGGTGGGTGCCGAACAGGTTGGGGAATACGCGGGTCATCACCCGCCGGTTCTCCATCACGTAGGACACACCCGACGGCGAGCGCAGGTTGTCCTCGAGCACCCGGAAAGTGCCCTGTGCGTCCCGGACGAGGTCGATACCGGCGACGTGGATGCGCACGCCGTTGGCCGGGCTGATGCCGGCCGCCTCCCGGTGGAAGTGCTCACAGGAGGTGACCAGCCGACGGGGGATGACGCCGTCGCGGAGGATCTCCTGATCGCCGTAGATGTCATCGAGGAAGCGCTCCAGTGCGATCACCCGTTGGGTGATCCCAGCCTCCAGGCGCGCCCACTCAGCAGCCGAAATCACCCTGGGCACCAGATCCAGCGGGAAGGGACGCTCCTGTCCGGACAGCGAAAAGGTGATGCCCTGATCAACGAACGCCCGGCCGAGTGCGTCCGCCCGCGCGCCCAGTTCCTCGGTGCCGGTCGGAGCCAACTCGGCGTAAATGCCCTTGTAGGGCCCGCGAGCATTGCCCCGGCGGTCGAACATCTCGTCGAAGGCGGCCCCGTACGTGCCCAGGTCGCGGTAGCCGCCGAAGATGCGGTCGGCAACGGCCGTCCGCCCGGCGGCCTCGCCGGTACCGACCGGCTCACTCGGTGGGGTCACGCGTCCCATGCTGCATGACAACTCGCGTTTCCGCAGGCTGAGAGGTTCCACTTTGGGACTATCCGGCCGATCCTGGTATTCTCGCCCTGCGCCGTTCTTGCACTGCGCCGCGAGGGCACCTGTCCCGGCGAAGTACAGATCGAACCCCTGATAGACCGAACTCTAGAACTGTGTGAAGGAATCAACGCGTGGCCAACATCAAGTCGCAGCAGAAGCGCAACATCACCAACGAGCGCCGCAGGCTGCGCAACAAATCGGTGAAGTCGTCGCTGCATACGGCGATCCGCGCGTTCCGTTCCGCTGCCGCTGAAGGCGACAAAGACAAGGCCTCCGAACTCCTGGTGTCCACCAGCCGAAAGCTGGACAAGGCCGCCAGCAAGGGCGTCATCCACAAGAACCAGGCCGCCAACAAGAAGTCGGCTCTGGCCCAGGCGCTGCAGAAGCTCTGATCACCGACGGCCGCCATCTGCGGCGAGTTGCGCAACCTTGCGCACCGTGTTTTCCAGTGCGTAGTTGGGGTCGGCTGCGGCGCCCTTGACGTCTGCGTTGAGGGAGGCCACCAATCGGATCGCGGTGGCGATCCGGTCCGGCGTCCACCGTCGCGCCTGTTTCTGCGCCTTCTCGATCCGCCACGGCGGCATCCCGAGTTCACCGGCCAACCGATGAGCGCCGCCGGACAGCGGCCGCACCCGCGCGATCGTGTGCACCGCCTCGGCCAGCGCATCGGCGATCAGGACATGGGCCACCCCGCGTAACATCGCCCAGCGCAGCGCTTCCGTCGAGCCGGCGATATCGCCCACGACGGCTTTGTCGGCGATGTCGAAGCCGGTGACCTCGGCTTTGCCGCTG
>SYAA01000430.1 GCA_005789055.1 Actinomycetota bacterium | reverse complement strand
GACTGTTCGTCAACGGAACCACCGCCGGTCGGATCGATGCGGGCCGCGCTGACCGCGTCGTCGCAGAACTCGGCCAGGGCAACATCGTCGAAGCCATGGATCACCGTGACGTCGCGGGTCGTCGCGATACGCGCGACCGGAATCAGCGCGCGGTCGCGCACGATGGCCAGCACGACGTCGAGCAACTCCTCGGGGATATCGGCGGTGCCGGTGCCAGACCCGAGTGCGGCGCGGACCTCGGTGCGCGCCTCCGATCCGGACGGCAGTTTGAGGTGCCAGCCCGCGTCGGGCCCGCCGGTACGTCGCCGCAGCGTGATCCGCCGGGCGGCCAGGTGGTGCTCCGCGGTGTCGAAGTACACGGCCTGCAGGGTCTGTGTCGGTAGCCGATGGGTCCGCGTGACCGCGAGGAGTCCGTCGAAGGACGGTTGTCCGACCCCCTCAGCGACGTCAAACTTTCGTTCCACTTCGACGTGACGGGTCGGTTCACCCGGCTTCGGCATCGTCACCTTCGATCGCTATGGCTGGTGGCCCAGCCTCGATGGCCCAGCTTGGATGGCCCAGCCGGGTTAGCCCAGCCGGGGTTGGCCCAGCCTGGACGTGGTCAGTCCAGGGTTGCATATGAAAGTGAACTGGCTAGAAGCTGTGTTCTTCGCCGGGGAAAACTCCGCTGGCGACCTCGTCCGCGTACTGCGTTGCGGCGCGGCGTAACTCGCCGCCGACGTCACCGAATCGCTTGACGAATTTCGCGGTCTTTCCGCTGGTGAGTCCGGCCATGTCCTGCCAGACCAGCACCTGGGCGTCGCAGTTGCGGCCCGCACCGATCCCGACCGTCGGGATGGTCAGCTTCCCGGTGATCTGGGTGGCCAGTTCAGCCGGCACCATTTCCATCACCACAGCGAATGCGCCGGCCTCGGCGACGGCGATGGCGTCGGCGACGGTCTGCTCGGCACCGTCGCCCCGGCCCTGAACGCGGAAGCCGCCGAGGCTGTTGACGCTCTGCGGGGTGAACCCGATGTGGGCCATCACCGGGATGCCCGCCGCGGTCAGGGTCGCGATCTGATCGGCTACTCGTTCGCCGCCCTCGAGTTTCACCGCGTGTGCTCCGGCTTCCTTGAGGAACCGCGTCGCGGTGGCCAGGGCCTGCGCGGGCCCACCCTCGTAGCTGCCAAATGGCAGGTCCGCCACGACCAGTGCGTGCTCAGCACCTCGGACCACGCCGCGCACCAGGGGGATCAGTTCGTCCACGGTGACCGGAACGGTGGTGTCGTAGCCGTAGACGACGTTGGCTGCCGAGTCGCCGACCAGGAGGACGGGAATTCCGGCCTCGTCGAAGAGTCGTGCGGTGGAGAAGTCGTAGGCGGTGAGCATGGCCCACTTGTGCCCCTCGACCTTCATCCGCTGCAGATGGTGGGTGCGGATTTTGATGCGTGCTGCGGCAGAGCCGCCGTAGAGCGCCTGCTCGGACATGGCTATCCCCAGTTGTTCGCCGGATCGATCCTCGTGGCCTGTTTCAGGTCCCCGGGTTCGCGTGCTCTTCGATTGTGCCACCGGCGCAAGCGCGGGGGAATCACCGTCGACGTGGGTTTTCTCACAGCGAAGGCCGCCATGACGGGTCCATGACCGGTTTCCGGGATCGGGCTCGGTGCCAGATACGGCGGCTTACCATCGCCCCATGCGGCAATTGCAGCGGCTCAGCGGGCTCGATGCCAGCTTCCTCTACCTGGAAACCCCGACCCAACCGCTGCACGTCTGCTCGGTGCTCGAGTTGGACGCGTCCACCATCCCGGGCGGATACAGCTTCGAGCGACTGCGCGAGGAAATGGCCCTGCGGGTCGCCGCGATCCCGACGTTCCGGGAGAAGCTCGCGAACAGTTTCCTCAACCTCGACCACCCGGTGTGGGTGGAGGACGAGCACTTCGACGTGCACCGCCACCTGCATCGGATCGGCCTGCCCGCTCCCGGCGGCCGCGCGGAACTAGCCGAGGTCTGCGGGCACCTGGCGGCGCTGCCGCTGGATCGCCGTCACCCGCTGTGGGAGATGTGGGTAATTGAGGGACTCGGCGGCACCGGCGCGGGTAAACGAGGACGGCTCGCGGTGATGACGAAGGTTCACCATGCCGCGGTCGACGGTGTGAGCGGCGCTAACCTGATGTCGCAGTTGTGTTCCACCGAACCCGATGCGCCGCCGCCGGAGCCGGTCGAGGCCGGCGGGGGGGTGGATCCCCTCCGGATCGCCCTCGGTGGACTGGGCAGGTTCGCCGCGCGGCCGGTCAAGCTCGCGACCAAGGTCCTGCCGTCGACGGTGACCACCGTGGTGGAGACGATGCGCCGGGTCGCGGACGGCCGTGCGATGGCGTCGCCGTTCGCCGCTCCACACACCCCGTTCAACGCCACCATCACCGCGCACCGCAACGTCGCCTTCGCTCAACTCGACTTCGAGGACGTCAAGACCGTCAAGAACCACTTCAACGTGAAGGTCAACGACGTAGTGCTGGCGCTGGTGTCCGGCGTGCTGCGGCAGTACATGCTCGATCGGGCGGAACTGCCGGAGGCACCCCTGGTGGCCATGGTGCCGGTGTCGGTCCACGATCGCTCCGACCGGCCGGGCCGCAACCAGGTGTCGGGCATGTTCGCCAGCTTGAAGACCCAGATCGAGGACGCCGGCGAGCGACTGCGGGCGATCGCGGCGGACAACACCGCCGCCAAGGAACACAGTGGGGCGATTGCGGCCACGCTGCTGCAGGACTGGAGTCAGTTCGCCGGTCCGGCTGTTTTCGGCGTGGCGATGCGGGTGTACGCGCGCAGTCGTCTGACCGAATCGCCGGTGCACAACCTAGTGGTCTCCAACGTGCCGGGGCCGCAGATCCCGCTGTACTTCCTCGGGGCCGAGGTGGATGCGATGTATCCGCTCGGGCCGATCTTTCACGGCGCGGGACTGAACATCACGGTGATGTCGCTCAACGGCAAACTCAATGTCGGCTTGATCTCCTGTCCGGAGCTGCTGCCCGACCTGGCGGAGATGGCCGCGGGGTTCGCGCCGGGCATGAAAGAGCTGTTGAAGGCGACTAAATCGAGGCGAGTTCGGTAAACGTGGCAGCATGGGGGGCATGAGGCTGCTACAACGCCCCCGCGTCACCCGCGCCGCCGTGGTGCTTCCCGCTATTGCCGTCCTGCTCGCGTCGAGCGGTTGCGCGACCGTGGTGTCTGGTACCGCGGTGCTGTCGGCACCGCAGGTCGGACAGCCGGTGCAGTGGGGGCCGTGTCGGCCGGCCGGTGGCGGTAGCGGCGAATCAGTGGCCGTTCCGACCGGCGCCCAGTGCGGCAAGATCGCGGTTCCCGTCGACTACGACAAACCCGACGGCGACCAGGCCGTCCTGGCGCTGATTCGGTTTCCGGCCACCGGCGAGAAGATCGGTTCGCTGATCATCAACCCTGGCGGGCCCGGGGAATCCGGTATCGAGGCCGCCGCCGGGATCGTCGAGGGACTGCCGGTCGACGTGCGCGAGCGGTTCGACCTAGTGGGCTTCGACCCGCGCGGGGTCGGCGCGTCCACTCCGGCGGTGTGGTGCAACTCCGATGCCGACAACGACCGTCTGCGGGCCGATCCGATGGTGGACTACAGCCCCGACGGTGTGCGACGCATCGAGGGCGAGACGAAGGCCTTCGTGCAGCGCTGCATCGACAAGATGGGCCCTGATTTCCTGGCGAATGTCGGCACCGCGAGTGTCGCCAAGGACCTTGACGCGCTGCGCGCGGCGGTCGGCGATGACAAATTGAACTACCTGGGCTACTCCTACGGCACCCGGATCGGGGCCGCCTACGCCGAGGCGTTCCCAGACAATGTGCGGTCGATGATCCTCGACGGTGCGGTCGATCCCAATGCCGATCCGATCCAGGCCGACATCGACCAGGCCGAGGCATTCCAAAAGGCCTTCAACGACTACGCAGCCGACTGCGCTGAGGATCCCGACTGTCCGCTGGGCACCGACCCGGCCAAGGCTGTCGACGTCTACCGCGACCTGTTGGATCCGTTGGTGGACACGCCGCTTCCGACCCGCGATCCGCGCGGACTGTCCTACGGCGACGCGCTGGTCGGCACCATCATGGCGCTGTATTCGCCCAACCTCTGGCGGCACCTGACCCGCGGCCTGACCGAAATGACCGAGGGCCGCGGCGACACCATGCTCGCCCTGGCAGACATGTACATGCGTCGCGACCCGCAGGGCCGCTACTCCAACGCCACCGACGCCCGCATCGCGGTCAACTGCGTCGACCAGCCGCCGATCACCGACACCGCCAAGGTGGTTGAGGAGGACCGGCGACTTCGTGAGGTAGCGCCGTTCATGAGTTACGGGGAGTTCACCGGGCACGCACCGATGAGCACCTGCGCCTTCTGGCCGGTGCAGCCGACCAGTACCCCGCACGAGGTGTCCGCACCCGGCCTTGCGCCGGTGCTGGTGGTCTCGTCGACCGGCGATCCGGCGACGCCGTATCAGGCGGGCGTGGATCTGGCCAAACAACTCGGTGGAGCGTTGTTGACGTTCAACGGCACCCAGCACACGGTGGTCTTCCAAGGTGAGCAGTGCGTCGACGACTATGCCGCCGCGTACCTGATCGATCTGACGTTGCCCGCGCCCGGCGCCACCTGCTGAACCTGCCTTTCTGGTAGCGCTGCCTTTCTGGTAGCGCTGCCTTTCTGGTACCGCGGCCTTTCCGGTACCGCTGCCTTTCCGGTACCTACGCGTGACCGTCGACGGCCGCTGAGGTGCCCGCGACCGTGTGACGATGACTGTTATGAAACGTCGGTCCGGTTCGACGGCGCTCCTCTGCGCCATGCTCACGGTCGGTGTCACCGCCGGGCCGGCCACCGCCACTCCCGGCGGGGATCAAGCGACGTCGGCCCAGCCGGTGTGGGCTGGCTGTGACCGGTTCATCACCGACACGTACCTGCCCACCGCCGAGTGCACCAGCGTCCCGGTGCCGATCAACGCCGCCGATCCCGCCGGGGCCCGGGCTCAGTTGGCCGTCATTCGAATTCCGGCGTCCGGCCGTCGCATCGGAGCGCTGCTGATGAATCCCGGTGGACCCGGCGCGTCGGCGGTCGATCTGGTCGTCAACGTCGCCGATGCGCTCTCCGGCAGCCCGATCACCGAACACTTCGACCTGGTGGGGTTTGATCCACGCGGTGTCGGGTACTCCACGCCGGAGCTTCGGTGCCGAACCGACGCGGAGTTCGACGCATGGCGGCGAGAACCGATGGTCGACTTCAGCCTGGCCGGCGTCGCGGCGATCGAAGGACTGAATCGGATGCTGGCGCAGCAGTGCCGGGACCGAATGGGTGCGGAGTTCCTGGCCGGGGTCGGAACCGCCTCTGCCGCAGAAGATATGGACGCAGTTCGTCAAGCACTTGGCGAGGATCAGATCAACTATTTGGGCTTCAGTTACGGAACCGAACTGGGAACGGCGTACCTGCAGCGCTTTCCCAACCGGGTGCGCGCCATGGTTCTCGATGGCGCCATCGACCCCACTGAAGGCGCGATCGACTCCCTGGTCAATCAAATGGCCGGCTTCCAGGTTGCCTTCAACGACTTTGCGGCCGACTGCGCCGAGTCGCCGGACTGCCCGTTGGGCACCGACCCGGCCCAGTTCGTCAATCGCTACCACCAACTCGTCAACCCGTTGGCCACCACACCCGCCGTCACGTCCGACCCCCGCGGACTGAGCTACGCCGATGCCCTGACCGGAACCTTCAACGCCCTTTACACCCCGCAGTACTGGAAGTACCTCACCCGCGGACTGCTGGCCCTGCAACGCGGCACCAAGGCTGACGCCCTGCTCCTACTCGCCGACGACTACCAGAAACGCGATGACGACGGCCACTACAGCAATGCCCAGGATGCGTTCAATGCGATCCGTTGTGTGGACTCCCCGACCCCGACTGATCCTGCGGTCTGGGCCGCTGCCGACCAGCGCATCCGGGCGCTCGCGCCGTTCGCCTCCTATGGCGAGTTCACCGGCTTCGCCCCCCGCGACCTGTGCGCCTTCTGGTCGGTGCCGCCCACCTCGACACCGAGCTCGGCCTCACCCGCGCCACCCGGCAGCGTGGTGGTGGTGTCCACCACGCACGATCCGGCGACGCCCTATCAGGCCGGGGTGGACCTGGCTCGTCAGTTGGACGCACCGTTGATCACCTACGACGGCACCCAGCACACCGTGGTCTTCAACGGCGAAGCCTGTGTGGACGACGCGGTCATCAGCTACTTCGTTGATCGTGTGGTGCCGGGCGATCTGCGTTGCTAGTTCGCCCGAGGGCGTTTCAATGTTGTCTGCAACATACGGACTTAACATTGGTTGACAACCCGCACGGTTAACACTAGGAAAAGTGGTGAGCGGCAACGGCATAACCCGTTGGCATCGTCTGTTAACCTCACCCCGTCGTCATGACTGCGTTTAATCCGGCATGAGCGTCCAAAGAGCTGCTGTCCCACGGCCGGAAGGGTCCATTGAATGGATGCTCGCCGAGATCGGGATGACGACCCGGTCGAAGAGCGCGCCGTGATGGCTCGCAGCCTTGTTCGTGAATTGGCCGCGAATGCGCTTCCGGTCCTGAAGACGAAAAGCCGCGGCAAGGCACTGGAAGTGTCCTTGAAGCGGCGGTTTCTCAGTCGATTGCTCCGGGCGAGCCGCGGCGGCTACCGGATTTCTCCTGAGCGCCAGGTCTGGCGTTTAGGCGCGAAGTGCCTCACTCTCGGAATCGCCGAGGATGGCGTCCTTGGCATCACCGACGACGGCGAGTTGGTCCGAATGAGCACCTGGCTGAGGGCTGACGGCGAAATGCCGATTGACCCCCGCGGACATGGCTCCCGGTTCCGGGATCGCCTTGCTCGGGCTGCCGAGTCACGGGGCTGCGATGGCACAGTGTCGACTTCGCCTATTGAGGCTTATGGCGAACCGCAACGTGAGACACGTTTCAACCGGGAGTATCGGAACGTTTTCTATCTTGATGACACCGGGAAACTCGCGTTCGGCCATCCCGGTTCGGTGATCGGAGCCGAGGAGTGGTTCAACAAAGCCCTGCTGACGTAACACGGAGTTAACAGCCGCTGCTTAGGCTCGCGCCATGGACCGCCAGAAGGAATTCGTCCTGCGCACCCTGGAAGAACGGGACATCCGCTTCGTCCGGTTGTGGTTCACCGACGTCCTCGGATACCTGAAGTCGGTGGCCATCGCCCCGGCCGAACTCGAAGGCGCCTTCGAGGAGGGCATCGGGTTCGACGGGTCCTCGATCGAGGGCTTCGCCCGGGTTTTCGAGTCAGACACCGTCGCGCGACCCGATCCGTCCACATTCCAGGTGCTGCCGTGGACGACGAGTGCGGGCCAACACCACTCCGCGCGGATGTTCTGCGACATCACCATGCCGGACGGGTCGCCGTCGTGGGCGGACAGCCGCCACGTGCTTCGACGCCAATTGGCCAAAGCCAGCGATCTTGGGTTCTCCTGCTACGTCCATCCGGAGATCGAGTTCTTCCTGCTTAAGGCCGGCCCCTACGACGGGTCTGTGCCGGTTCCCGCCGACAACGGTGGCTACTTCGATCAAGCGGTGCACGACTCGGCGCCGAACTTCCGCCGTCACGCCATCGACGCCCTCGAGCAGATGGGCATCTCGGTCGAG
>SYAA01000429.1 GCA_005789055.1 Actinomycetota bacterium | reverse complement strand
GTCTCCAGCGCTTCGGCGTTAGCCCGGTCGATACTGAATTCATGGGCGACGCTGACGAGTTCGTTGAGGTTGTCCAGGCGGGCCAGATCCTGTGGATCGTTGGAGGACTCCAACTCGGCGCGATATCCGGTCCGTTCGAGTACGGCCTCGACCAGATCCCCGAGTTCGTCGCC
The DNA here is from genome assembly GCA_005789055.1 of Actinomycetota bacterium. GTDB lineage: Bacteria > Actinomycetota > Actinomycetes > Mycobacteriales > Mycobacteriaceae > Mycobacterium. The sequence continues at coordinate 4,577 of SYAA01000429.1, read as the reverse complement.
GCGGCGGTCGCGCAGATCGTCGAGCAGTTTCACGAAGCCGTCGATCGCTTTTTCGGCGCGGGTGTTGAGCATCGGCACCGCGCCTCCGGCCGCGGCACCGAGTGCCTCGGCGAACGTGCAACCGGCGCTCTCGGCGTAGACGGCCACGCACGCCTCTGCGCGGTCGCCAATACCGCGGCGCGGGGTGTTCAGAATCCGCCTCATGCTCACTGCGTCGTCGGGATTATCCAGCACCCTCAGATAGGCGACGACGTCACGAATCTCCCTGCGCTCGTAGAACCGGACACCGCCGACCACCTTGTACGGGATGCCGGCGCGGATGAATACCTCCTCGACCGACCGGGAGGAGTTATTGGTGCGGTAGAAAACCGCCACGTCGTTGTAGGTGATCTCGCCGCGGTCGGCCAGGGCGTCGATCTCCCCGGCGACGAATCGGGCCTCGTCGTGCTCGTTGTCGGCGACGTAGCCGACGATGGGGTCACCGTCGCCGGCATCCGTCCACAGTCTCTTCTCGCGGCGGCCGCTGTTGCGCGCGATCACCGCATTGGCGGCCGACAGGATGTTTTGAGTAGAGCGGTAGTTCTGCTCAAGCAGAATCGTTGTGGCGGTAGGGAAGTCGCGCTCGAAGTCCTCAATATTGCGGATAGTGGCACCGCGAAAGGCGTAGATGGATTGATCGGCGTCGCCCACCACGCACAGTTCCGCGGGTGACACCTCATCGGCGTCCGCTGCCCCGACGAGCTCACGGACCAAGACGTACTGGGCGTGATTGGTGTCCTGGTATTCGTCGACCAGGACATGCCGGAAGCGGCGGCGATAGTGCTGCGCGACTTGCGGGTGGCTCTGCAGCACCGCGACCGTCTCGCCGATCAGATCATCGAAGTCGAACGCATTTGCCGAGCGCAGGCGGCGCTGATACTCGCCGTAGACCTCGGCCACGATGCGCGCCAGGTCGTCGCCGTCCGGCACCAGGTCGAGCACCGCCTGCTCCGGACTGATCAGCTCGTTTTTCAGGTTAGAAATCGAGTTGGACAGCAGTCGTGGCGAGTAACGCTTGACGTCAATACCCATATCGCGGCCGATCATCAGCAACAGCCGCCGTGAGTCGTCAGCGTCGTAGATCGAAAAGTTCGAGTTGCGCCCGGGCAGCAGTGCGGCCTGCTGACGCAGTATCCGCACGCAGGTGGAGTGGAACGTCGACACCCACATGATTCGCGCTCGCGGGCCGATGAGTTCGGCCACCCGGTCGCGCATCTCGGCGGCCGCCTTGTTGGTAAAGGTGATGGCCAGAACCTCACCCGCGCCGACGCCGCGGACGGCAAGCAGGTGGGCGATCCGTCGGGTGAGCACCGCGGTCTTGCCCGAACCGGCGCCGGCCACGATCAGCAGCGGGGCACCCTGGTGCAGCACGGCCCGGCGCTGTTGGTCATTGAGACCGTCCAGCAGACCGGCCGCCTCGGCGGACGCTGTGCCGTCGTCGGTTTGAACGCTCATGTCAGCACCAACCTACCGCCGTTCGGCGACGGTGATTTTGCGCACGCGCCGGTCGGAGTGGCACACTTCGCTGGTGCAGGTGGGTTTCTTGTCCGAGGCATCGACGAGATGACACAGGAGACTCCTCCCGGGGAGAATGCCCCACCCGAGGAGAGTGCGATGCCCGTCGACGCGGAACCCGACATCGACGCCCTGCGCATCGAGATCGACCGGCTCGACGCCGAGATCCTGGCGGCGGTGAAACGGCGCACCGAGGTCTCGCAGGTGATCGGCAAGGTCAGGATGGCTTCGGGCGGAACCCGGCTGGTGCATAGCCGGGAGATGAAGGTCATCGAGCGCTACGGCGAGCTCGGTGCCGACGGCAAGGACTTGGCGATGCTGCTGCTGCGCATGGGCCGCGGCCGGCTCGGGCACTGACGTTCTCCAGCGCGAGCGTGCGTGTCGGTACGCCGACACGCCGCCAGAGCGTGATGTTCGCGCACCCTCGTCGAACTCGGCGGGCCGGTTGACTACGGCGTCAGCGCGATGTACTTGATGTCGAGATACTCCTCGATGCCCTCGTAGCCGCCTTCGCGGCCGAAGCCGGACTCCTTGACCCCGCCGAACGGCGCGGCGGGGTCGGAGATCACGCCACGGTTGACCCCCACCATGCCGGCCTCGAGTGCCTCGGCCACCCGGAGCGCGCGATCGAGCGAGGCGGTGAAGATGTATGCCGCCAGCCCGTACTCGGTGTCGTTGGCTGCGGCAACGCCCTGCTCCTCGGTGTCGAACCCGACGATCGGGGCGACCGGCCCGAACACCTCTTCCTTGAGGATCCGGGCATCGGCCGGCACGTCGACGAGCACGGTCGCCGGGTAGAAGTTGCCCAGCCCGCCCGGGGCCTGCCCACCGACGGCCACCGTCGCGCCCTTCTCGACGGCGTCGTCGACGAGTTCCTGGACCGTGGCGAGTTGGTTGGGGTTGATCAACGGGCCCAGCTTCGCTGAGGGATCCAGGCCGTTGCCGAGGTTCATATCGCCCATCCGTTTGACGAACTTGTCGGTGAACTCCTCGAGCAGCGGTGTGGCGACATACAGACGGTTCGCCGCCGTGCAGGCCTCACCGCCGTTGCGCATCTTGGCCAGCATCGCCCCGTCGACGGCGGCGTCGACGTCGGCATCGTCGAACACCACTAAAGGGGCAGTGCCGCCGAGTTCCATCGAGGTCCGCAGCAGCTTGTCCGCCGACTGCTTCACCAGCGCCTTACCCACCCCGGTGGAGCCGGTGAAGGTCAGCTTGCGCAGTCGGCCGTCGTCGATCAGCGCGGTCGTGACCTCGCGCGGCTTGTCGGTCGCGAGCACCGAGAGCACTCCGGCGGGCAGGCCTGCCTCGGTCATCAGCTTGGCCAGCAGCAGCATGGTCAGCGGAGTCTCCTGGGCCGGCTTGACGATCATGGTGCAACCGGCCGCCAGCGCAGGGCCGATCTTGCGGGTGCCCATCGCCAGCGGGAAGTTCCAGGGCGTGATCGCGAAGCACGGGCCGACCGGCGCTTTGGTGACGACGATGCGTCCGGTCCCGGCCGGACTCGGGGTGTACCGGCCGCCGATGCGGACCGCCTCCTCGGCGAACCACCGGAAGAACTCAGCTCCGTATTTGACCTCGCCCATGCTCTCGGGCAGCACCTTGCCCATCTCCAGCGTCATCAGGGTGGCGAAGTCCTCGGCGCGGTCGATGATCATCTCGAACACCGACCGAAGCACCTCGCCGCGCTCGCGAGCAGGGGTAGCCGCCCAGGTGGCCTGCACTGCACAGGCCGCGTCCATGGCGGCCAGCGCATCGGCGGCGGTGGCGTTTCCCACCGAGACCAGTATCTCGTCGGTGGCCGGGTTGAGGACATCGAAGGTGGACGACGCGGGTCGCTCCTCGCCACCGATCCACAGCCCGGTCGGAACCGAGGCCAACAACCGGTGAATATCTGAAGTAGCCATAGGTCAATCATCTACACCGTGCGGGCGCGGTGCGCATAGGGTCGGTTGAATGAGCGCAAATTCCTCCGCCGGTGCCGCCTGGCAAGCCTTGCGTCACCACCATGACCAGATCGCGGACACGACCCTGCGGGAGTTGTTCGCCGAGGACCCCGACCGCGGCCGCGATCTGACCCTGACCGTCGGCGACCTCTACATCGACTACAGCAAGCACCGGGTGACCCGAGAGACGCTGGCACTGCTGGTGGATCTGGCCCGCACGGCGGGACTGGAGTCGCGCCGCGATGCGATGTACGCCGGTGAGCACATCAACACCTCGGAAGACCGCGCCGTGCTGCACACCGCACTGCGCCTGCCGCGCGATACGACGTTGTCCGTCGACGGCCAGGACGTGGTGGCTGACGTCCATTCGGTACTCGATGCGATGGGCGACTTCACCGACCGGTTGCGCAGCGGCCAGTGGACCGGGGCCACCGGCAAGCGGATCACCTGTGTGGTCAACATCGGCATCGGTGGCTCGGACCTCGGCCCCGCGATGGCTTACCAGGCGCTGCGGCACTATGCCGATGCCGGAATCTCAGCGCGCTTCGTCTCCAATGTCGACCCGGCAGACGTGGTCGCCAAACTCGACGGACTTGACCCTGCCACAACGCTTTTCGTCGTCGCCTCCAAGACCTTCACCCCTCTGGAGACCCTGACCAACGCAACGGCGGCGCGGCGCTGGCTCACCGATGCACTCGGCGAGGACGCGGTGGCTAAACACTTCGTGGCGGTGTCGACCAACAAGGCGCTGGTTGAGAAATTCGGCATCGATTCGGCCAACATGTTCGGTTTCTGGGATTGGGTGGGCGGGCGGTACTCGGTGGACTCGGCGATCGGGCTGTCGCTGATGGCGGTGATCGGCCGGGAGGGCTTCGCCGACTTCCTGTCCGGGTTCCACATCGTCGACCGACATTTCGCCACCGCACCACTGGAATCCAACGCGCCGGTGGTGCTGGGCCTGATCGGCCTGTGGTACTCCGATTTCTTCGGCGCCGAAACCCGCGCGGTGCTGCCGTACTCCAATGATTTAGCCCGCTTCGCCGCCTACTTGCAACAGCTGACGATGGAGTCCAACGG
>SYAA01000428.1 GCA_005789055.1 Actinomycetota bacterium | reverse complement strand
TCGCCGATCCGGACGCGGTCGCGGCGGTGGTGGCCATGCTGGGCAGTCCCGAGGCGTTCTTCATCACCGGCACTGAGGTGCGTATCGACGGCGGAGCCCACATGTGAGCTCTGTTGCTGTTGCGGATGCTGGGGAAATCCGCAAGGGTTTACCGCACGCGCACCGCGCTGAGGGGAGGACGGGGTCCTGACCGACACTGACGCAGTATCACTGGCCGCGGCACATCGACCCGGTCGTGCCGAGGGCACGCCGGTCATTGAAATCGACCACGTGACCAAACGTTTCGACGATTACGTAGCCGTCCAAGACGCCAACTTCTCGATCGGCGCCGGTGAGTTCTTCTCGATGCTCGGCCCGTCCGGATGTGGAAAGACCACCACCTTGCGGATGATCGCCGGGTTCGAGAACCCGACCTCCGGCGCCATCCACCTCGAGGGTGTCGACGTGTCGCGGGTCGCACCGCACAAACGTCACGTCAACACAGTGTTTCAGCACTACGCCCTTTTCCCGCACATGACCGTGTGGGACAACGTCGCCTACGGTCCGCGCAGCCAGAAAAAAGACCGGGCCACCGTTTCCACCAGCGTCGACGAGATGCTCGAGGTGGTGCGGCTGACCGAGTTCGCCAAGCGCAAGCCCGCACAACTGTCCGGTGGCCAGCAGCAACGGGTTGCACTGGCCCGCGCCCTGGTCAATTACCCCAGTGCCCTGCTTCTCGATGAGCCGTTGGGTGCGCTGGACTTAAAACTCCGCCACGTCATGCAGTTCGAACTCAAACGAATTCAGCGCGAGGTCGGGATCACGTTCGTCTACGTGACCCACGACCAAGAGGAAGCCCTGACGATGAGTGACCGGATCGCGGTGATGAACGCCGGTCATGTCGAGCAGATCGGTACTCCCACGGAGATCTACGACCGGCCCGCGTCGGTGTTTGTCGCCGGGTTCATCGGTCAGGCCAACCTGTGGTCGGGGCGTCAGACCGGAAGGGCAAACCGCGACTACGTCGAAGTCGACGTCCTGGGCACCACCCTGAAGGCACGCCCGGGCGATACCACCATCGAGTCGGGCGGGCAGGCGACCGTGATGGTGCGCCCGGAACGGGTGAGGGTTTCGATGTCTCCCCCTACCGGAGACACCGCCGCAGTGCTGGCCAGGGTCGTCGACCTGACCTTCCAGGGTCCGGTGTTGCGACTCTCGCTGGTCGCCGCCGACGGCTCCCCGATCGTCGCCCATGTCGGCTCCGAACAGGAACTGCCGATGCTGCGGCCCGGCGACGAGGTCTATGTCGGCTGGTCGCCGGACGCCTCTCTGGTGCTGCCCGCCGCGGAGATCCCGACGAAGCGGGACCTCGAGAATATTCTCGACGACGCTTGAACCCTCCCCCCGAAAGCTCCCCCACTAGTCGACCGAATGAAAGGCAACACCATGGCATCAGAGACTGACCCCCAAGCACTCGCCCGGATGGCCTCCCGCCGCCGGTTCATCGGCGGTGGAAGTGCTGCCGCCGCGGCGCTGATCCTGGGCCCGGCATTCCTGGCCGCGTGCAGTTCGGGCGAGAAGTCCGCGACCGACAGCGCTGCTCCCTCCGTCGCCGATGACGGCAGCCCCGCCACCGGCAAGCTGCGCATCTCGAACTGGCCGCTGTACATGGCGCCGGGCTTCGTCGCAGCGTTCCAGACCGCCACCGGGTTGACGGTTGACTACAAGGAGGATTTCAACGACAACGAGGAGTGGTTCGCCAAGAACAAGGAGCCGCTGTCGCGCAAGCAAGACATCGGGGCAGACCTGGTGGTGCCCACCCAGTTCATGATGGCTCGCCTCAAGGGGCTCGGCTGGCTCAACGAGATCAGCGAAGCCCGGTGGACCAACAAGAAGAACCTCCGAACCGATCTGTTGAACGCCAGCGCCGACCCCGGCCGTAAGTTCAGCGCGCCCTACATGTCGGGCATGGTGGGCCTCGCCTACAACCGGGCAGCGACCAACCGCGACATCACCAAGCTTGACGACCTGTGGGATCCGGCGTTCAAGGGCAAAGTCAGCCTGTTCGCCGACACCCAGGACGGGCTGGGCATGTTCCTGCTCGCGCAGGGCGCTGACTTGGACAACCTCCAGACCGCGGACGTCCAGAAAGCCGTTGACGTGATCAAGGAATACAAGGACAAGGGTCAGATCCGCCGATTCACCGGCAACGACTATGCCGACGACCTTGCCGCGGGCAATATCGTTGTGGCCCAGGCCTACTCGGGCGACGTGGTGCAGTTACAGAAGGACAACCCGGACCTGAGGTTCGTGGTACCCGAGTCCGGCAGCACCTCTTTCGTCGACACCATGACGATTCCGTACACCACGCAGAACCAGAAGGCCGCCGAGGAGTGGATCAACTTCATCTATGACCGGGCGAACTACGCCAAACTCATCGCCGAGACACAGTACGTGCCGGTCTTGAGCGACATGACCGACGATCTCACCAAGATTGACCCGGAACTGGCAGCCAACCAGTTGGTGAACCCGCCGAAGGCGACTCTTGACCTGCTGAAGGCCTGGCCGACGTTGACCGACGAGCAGACGACCGAGTTCAACAAGGCATACGCCGCAGTCACCGGCGGCTGACCCATGGCGGGTGTGGCCGGCAGCAATCGTCAGCGCAGCAAAATCGCGCCGTACTTGATGATCCTGCCTGCGATGGCGTACCTCGCGGTGTTCTACGTGGTGCCGTTCGTTTCGCTCTTGCGGACGTCGCTGTCGACGATGGGTGGTTCGGTTTATCTGCCCAAGCTCACCTTCGCCTGGCACTTCAGCAATTACGGTCAGGCGCTCAGCGAATACCGGGACCAGATCCTGCGGTCATTCGGCTACGCCCTCGCGGCCACGGTGCTGTGTCTGCTGCTGGCCTTCCCACTGGCCTACGTCATCGCGTTCAAGGCCGGCCGGTACAAGAATCTCATTCTCGGACTGGTGATTCTGCCGTTCTTCGTAACCTTCCTGATCCGCACCATCGCCTGGAAAACGATTCTGGCCGATCAGGGCTGGCTGGTCAGCGCACTGGGTTCGGTAGGGCTGTTGCCGAGCGAGGGACGTCTGCTCTCGACGAGTTGGGCGGTGATCGGCGGCCTGACCTACAACTGGATCATTTTCATGATCCTGCCCCTCTATGTCAGCCTGGAGAAGATCGACCCCCGCCTGCTGGAAGCATCCCGAGACCTCTACGGGACCAACCGCAGGATGTTCGGCAAGGTGATCCTCCCGCTTGCGCTGCCCGGCGTTCTCGCCGGCAGTCTGCTGGTCTTCATCCCCTCGGTCGGCGACTTCATCAACGCCGACTATCTGGGAAGCGCCAAAACGACGATGATCGGCAACGTCATCCAGAAGCAATTCCTGGTGGTCAAGGATTATCCAGTGGCCGCCGCGATGAGTTTCGTCCTGATGGCGCTGATCCTCGTCGGGGTGCTCGCCTACACCCGGGCGCTCGGCACCGAGGACCTGGTGTGATCGGCCCCCGCGATCACCGAGGACCTGGTGCGATCGGCAAACGCGATCACCGGGAGGCCTCACCGTGAGCATTCCGGCTGTCGGCTCGCTGTCCGGCCCCGGGCACAGTTTCCGAGGCAGCTTCAAGCTCGGCGACTTCGCGTTGCGGGCCATGGCTGGCCTGGTGCTGCTGTTCCTGTTCGTTCCGATTCTGGTCATCATCGTCTTCTCGTTCAACAAGCCGGCCGGCAAATTCAACTACACCTGGCAGGGCTTCACTCTGGATAACTGGGCTGACCCCTTCAAGTATCCGGCGCTCACCCAGGCACTCAAGCTCAGTCTCAACGTGGCGGCGGTTTCCACGGCGATCGCGCTGGTATTGGGTTCACTAGTGGCGATAGCGCTGGTGCGGCAACGCTTCCGTGGCCGCACCGCAGTGGACACTTTCCTGATTTTGCCGCTGACCTCGCCTGAGGTGGTGATGGGTGCGTCGCTGCTGACGTTGTTCCTCAGCCTGGGCTGGGCGACGGGCTACGTCACGATCCTGATCGCACACGTGGCATTCGAGGTCAGTTTCATCGCGATGACCGTCCGGGCGCGCATTCGCGGGTTCGACTGGTCCCTGGAGGACGCGTCGCTGGATCTGGGTTCGGGTCCGGTGCGGACCTTCTTTAAGGTGACGCTGCCTCTGATCGTTCCCGGAATCGTCGCCGCCGCGATGCTCTCCTTCGCGCTATCCCTCGACGATTTCATCATCACCTATTTCGTTAGCGGATCCACCGTCACCTATCCGCTCTATGTCAACGCCGCCACCAAGGCCGCGGTGCCGCCGCAGATCAACGTTTTGGCGACGGCGATCCTGGCCATCAGCCTGATCGTGCTGGCGGTCGGCACCCTGTATCGCCGAAAGCGGATCCAGACCTAGCGCAGATCCGGCGGTGAGCCGATTGCCGTCACACGCCGGCGACCAGTTCGACGCCGCGGCGCCGCATCGCGTCCAGTGCCGCGGCAGTTGATTCAGCCGCCACGCCGGCCGTCAGATCCACCAGCACCCGGGTGACGAAGCCGGATTTCACCGCATCCTCAGCGGTGGCCCGCACGCAGTAATCCGTCGCGATACCAACGATGTCCACTTCGTCGACCCCGCGGGCACGCAACCAGTCAGCCAGATCTATCCCGTCAGCGCTGCCTTCGAACCCGCTGTAGGCCGCGTGATAGGCACCCTTGAGGAATACCGCCTCGATCTGCGCAGTC
>SYAA01000427.1 GCA_005789055.1 Actinomycetota bacterium | reverse complement strand
GCGCCGCCGATCCCACCGGAGGCGAAACCGCCCGTGGCCCAGGAGGCGGCGCCGGCGGCGCCGCCGCCATCCGCTCCAATGCCCGCCGAGGCGGCACCCGCGCCCATCGAGGGCTTCATCGAGCCGATCACCCCTGCCGAGGCCGGCTTGCCGGGCTTCAACAACCGTTAACCACACCGGGCTGCGCGGCTCAGACGCACTCCAGCAGCGAACCGTCAGCCTCTCCCACGGCCCCCACAGTGGCAAGGACCCTGATTCGTCCATCCGCTGAATTCGTTATCGCGCAAACGATTCCGCACTTTTGAGCGTTGACACGCCGTGCGATCACCGGTGAGCGCTCGAGGAGCGCCAGGCCGGTCTCCACGATGTGAGCCTCCGCCACCGCGTCGGCCGATTCGGCGTCGGTGCCGCGTCGCACGATAGATCCGATGACGTGCTCGACGACAGTGCGGGTGGCACCGCCCGGAAGAACCGCGTCACTCCAGGCCTGCATCGCGGTGCGGATCGCATCGCAGTCCTGATGGCCGAGGACGACGATCAACGGCACCTCGCGGGAGTCAGCGGCGTACTCCAGGGTCGCGATCACACCGCTATCGATGACGTGACCCCAGTTCATCACATCGATCAGGGAACCCCGACTCTGGCCGAACACCTGTTGGCCGCACAGACCGGAGTCAGAGCAGCCGAACACCGCGGCGACCTGACGGTCACCTACAGGTTCATCGCGTCGGCCTGAAGGTGCGTAGAGATGATCGTTGCCCGTACGCAGGCGCTGCCAGACGATGAGCGGATTAGTTGTTTCACTGCTGGACATTGCGGTGTTCCTCTCTCTTCCCAGCTGTTATCAGCTGAAGTAATCGGGTCGACTGACGAATGTTTCGGTGACGAACATGACCCCGGATGACGCGTCCAGTAGCGGACGAAGCCCGGCGAGCAAGGCCTCGGTCCGCGCCTCCGGAACCACGGTGATGATGAGTTCCAGGGCTGCCTGCTGATTGAACAGCAACCGACCCTGGTGGTAGCCGCCGTGCCCGAGCCCGGAGACCCCGGACAGACTGGTGTAACCCGTTGCCCCGATGCTCTGGATCAGCTCGCGGACGGCCGGTGCCTCACTTCCCGAGACGACGACCTCGATTTTGATCATCTTGGTAAGACTTGTTGCGTTCAAGAAACCATCTCCTCGTCCAGAATCATTGGCCTACTGCGTGATTCGCTCCATAGACGCCAACCCGTTCGGGTCCACCGATGCCACGGCTGCTCGGCGTCCTCCCGAGCGGCCAGAGCCAACCAGTCGTTGCCGAAGATCTCCTGGAGAATCGGGTTGCGCTCGATGATCGCCTCGATCCGGTCCAGCGGCGCCTGGACCACCGCCAGCAGGCGCATCGGCTCGTGCTGCAGCGTCTGGCCGTCGGAAACCGATTGCCAGGGCAGTCCGATTTGCAGATCGCCGGTATGGCCGGCGATCACACCGGCTTTTCCGACCACGTTGTGGATGGTCTTCGTGCCGGCGCCGAACACCTGCGGTGACACCGTCGAGAAGTAGTACTGGCAGTTGATCCACTGCGCGACGACCAGTGGCGCGGTCAGGATGATCTCCAGCGCGGCTCCGTCAGTGTCGATGTCGGGGTCGTAGGAGTGCAGAAATACCCGCCGCCGGAGGTCGATTCCGCGGGAAACCTCCCGGGGTGCCACCAGGAAGGCGGCATTACCGGCCAGCCCCCACTCCGGATAGACCTGAGCCCAGTCGGCCGACCTTGCGGCCACGTGGCGGGCGGCGCGCGCCGAAGACAATCGACCCGAGGCTCCGGGCAGGGTGTCGCAGCGTTCGGCCGCGAGCGCGCGGCCGGCCCGGCTGAAGGCACGCTCGAGTCGGGCGAGATCGTCGCGATGACTATCGGGAATCACGTGGGTGTCGAGCACCGCGACGCGATCCGCCGCGGTGTCGTGCTGGGCGGCGACGAACCACGAATCGGCGGGGATCTCAATTCCGAGGCTCTCCAGGGCGGTCCGCACCTCGGGTCGATTCAGGATCGCGACCGCGGTTCGGGCGTTGGGCGCACCGGCCTGTCCGCCGCAGGCACCACAGTCCAGTGCGGCCTGATACGGATTGTTCTCGGTGGTGCTGCCATGTGCACAGAGCACCACCAGCCGACTGAACCCGCGGGTCAAACCCATTGTGGTGAGAGCGATCTGGGCAAAAAGGATCTGTTCCTCGTCGGGCATTGCCGCAAGGTTGATCGCAGTCGGGGCGGCCGGCACCGCCGCGTCCCGCAGCTGGCGGCGGACTGCTCCGCTAAGCGCGGGTGCCATGGTCTTGACCGCCGCGAGGGGTGCCGCAATCCAGCCGGCCGCCTCGGCGAGGGTGAATGGTGCAGCGAATGACTCCTTGGCGGCATGGAATGCCGATTCGGCCCCCGCAAGTCGGGTCGCGCCGGATACCCGGCGTGCGGCGGCGTCGGCACCATTCGGCACGGGGTTCTCGGTGATGTCGTGATTCGGCGCTATCAACACCGGGCACAGATCCTCCGAGGCACCCCGAAGCAACCCGGTATAGCGGATGGCCACGGCGAAGAAGCCGGCGAACCCCAACGTCTCGTACCCGCCGAGTGACTCCAACTGGCGTCGCAGACCCTCGGAACGCGTGTCGATGCAGGTGACCACCTGGGCATGCACCGGCGCCGGGACGGCAGGGCGGCTTCCCGTCCCGAGTTGGGCAAGTAGGTCGTCGCGGTAGTGGGATTCGAAGGCGTTTTGCCACAGCATCGCCCGGGACGTGACCGGCATCGCCGTGAGCACCCGGGCCGCCGTCGCTAGCTGCTGATCGTCGATGTCGTGGAGCCCCCAGACCTCGATGAGATGGGTCGCGCGTTCGCGCGCAGAGCCGACGTTGGCGTTCGGCGCGGCGAATCCGTGCCGCTGGCGACCCCGGGAGTCCGCGTGGCGTGCCAGCAGTGCCGCTTCGTAGCTCAACCGCATGGCGAGATAGCCGACCAGGTCGATACCCCCGCCATGGGCGGCGCTCCACTGAATGTGGGCCGCCCAACCAGGCATCCGGGTCAGGTGCGCTTGCAGGTAGGCGGCCCTGGTGTCGTCGTTGATCCCCAGTCGCGAGATCGCCTCGAGCGCTGCATCGTCAGGGCGCTCTGCGGCAAGGCGGAGTTGCTTACGGACATCGCGGGGCAGGCTTCGGTCGCCGGCGGCCAGCGCCCGCCAGGCCGAGTAGAAGCCGTTCTCGCGGCCGGGCATCGCCCACGCGGCGTCACCGAAGAATGCCGCGCACCACTTCGAGGTCTGGGCGTCGACGATGTCGGCTATCGCGGGCGCGTGCTCGGCGGCCCGCGTCAGAGTCTGCCGCCCCGCCTGCGGGGTTCCGATGCCCCGCCCCGCTTGCGGGGTGCCGTGCAGCAGATCGGCCCGGAGGAACTCGAGGGGGCTGACCACCCGTTTGCCGAGTCGAAGCTCCTCGCCATTCGACAGGTTCGGAAATCGGTGGGCCAGGGCGCGGTCAAGGTCGTCGTCGGTGATCCGCCCGTCGCGGTAGAGGCGGCGGAAAGCCTTCTCGTCCAGTACGCCGCGAACCCCGTAAAGATCCCCGGCCCGCCGGATCGCCTGTTCGAAGGGCATTCCCTCCAGTCCGGCAAGGGGGTTGACCGCGATGAAGGTTTCCAATGGGTAGTGAGTGGGCACCACCCGCGCCGCCACCGCGACATCGCTGCGCAGCCGCGCGCGCTGGTTATCTGTGTCTGTCATGATCGTGCTCCCATCGACTGCGCGGGTGAAACATGGCCGGCGCTCAGCGCTGCGGTGTAGACAGCACGCTGCAGTGGCGCCGCGCCGGGGACGTACCGCAGCGCGTCGAGACAGCCGAGTGTGCTCAGGACGGCGACCGCGACAATCCAGACGCTCGTCACCGAGAGTCCCGGCGGCGGCAGCGCGGGGTTCAGGTACCCGGTAATGCCGTAAATGATGGCGACGTAGGCCACGGCGGCCGGAATCAGGAAGGTTCCGCCGATGAGGATGCCGCGCAATCCGGGGCGGCGTCGCAGCCATCCCCAGGTGACGGCGGCGCCGGTCACCCAGGCGAAGATCAGCAGCGCATGTTCGGCGGCGTGGGCTCCCAAACCTTCCCCCGTTGTCAGAGCCGTCACGCTCAGAGCGGCTGCCAAGGCCAGCGCCGGTACGAGGCCCGCCGCCGCGGCGTTGACCTGGACCTGACGACGGGTCAGCGGCGCGGCAGGCGGCAGCGAGTCGAACCGGCGATGCCGCGCGATCGCCGACCCCGAGGAAAGGAACAGGGTGGCTTTGTAGAACCCGTGTCCCACGAGGTGGATCACCGCGACCGCCCAGAGCCCGAGCCCGCAGGTCAGGATCATGAAACCCATCTGGGCCATCGTGGAATGCGCCAGCACACCCTTGATGTCAGGTTTGACCAGCATGATGAGGGCGCCGTAGACCATGGTCGCCGCACCAGCCGTCATCGTCAGTACCCGCGCCACATCGTCGGTGGCCAGCGGAGCCATCCGGATCAAAAGGATGCCGCCGGCGTTGACCACCCCCGCGTGCAGGAGCGCCGAGACCGGTGTGGGGGCGGCGAGCGTGGCGGGAAGCCAACGGTGAAAGGGGATTTGAGCCGACCGCGACAGCGCCGCCACCACCACCAGGCAGGCCAGCACCGGAGCGATCGGCCCGTTG
>SYAA01000426.1 GCA_005789055.1 Actinomycetota bacterium | reverse complement strand
GGCTGGCCGAGCCATTGGTGGCGGCCGCGGACATGGCGCCCGAGGTGGCCGACGCCCTCGACGATGACCAGAAGCCGCGCAGGCTGCGCCCCGGCGACTCGCTGCTGGTCGACACCAAGGCGGGTTACGCCTTCGAGCGCATTCCCAAGGCCGAGGTGGAGGACCTCGTCCTTGAGGAGGTGCCCGATGTGGACTACGGCGATATCGGTGGACTGACCCGGCAGATTGAGCAGATCCGAGACGCCGTCGAATTGCCGTTCCTGCACAAGGACCTTTACCGGGAGTACTCGCTGCGCCCGCCCAAAGGTGTGCTGCTGTACGGTCCGCCCGGCTGCGGCAAGACGTTGATCGCCAAGGCGGTCGCCAACTCCCTGGCCAAGAAGATGGCGGAGGTGCGCGGGGAGGACGCCCGCGAAGCCAAGTCTTACTTCCTGAATATCAAGGGCCCGGAACTGCTCAACAAGTTCGTGGGCGAGACCGAGCGTCATATCCGGCTGATCTTCCAGCGGGCCCGGGAAAAAGCCTCCGAGGGCACTCCGGTGATCGTCTTCTTCGATGAGATGGACTCGATCTTCCGCACCCGCGGCACCGGCGTCAGCTCCGACGTCGAGACCACGGTCGTGCCGCAGTTGCTGAGCGAGATCGACGGCGTCGAGGGTTTGGAGAACGTCATCGTGATCGGCGCCTCCAACCGCGAGGACATGATCGACCCGGCGATCCTGCGGCCGGGCCGTCTCGACGTGAAGATCAAGATCGAACGGCCGGACGCCGAGTCCGCCCAAGACATCTTCAGCAAGTACCTGACGGTGAATCTGCCGGTGAATGCCGACGACCTGGCGGAGTTCGACGGTGACCGGGCGCTGTGCATCAAGGCGATGATCGAGAAGGTCGTCGATCGGATGTATGCCGAGATCGATGACAATCGATTTCTTGAAGTCACCTACGCCAATGGCGACAAAGAAGTGATGTATTTCAAGGACTTCAACTCCGGTGCGATGATCCAGAACGTCGTCGACCGGGCCAAGAAGTACGCGATCAAGTCGGTGCTCGATTCCGGTCAGCACGGCCTGCGAATCCAGCACCTACTCGACTCGATCGTCGACGAATTCTCCGAGAACGAGGATTTGCCCAACACCACGAACCCCGATGACTGGGCGCGCATCTCGGGCAAGAAGGGCGAACGGATCGTCTACATCCGTACCCTGGTCAGCGGCAAGACCTCCAGTACTAGCCGGGCCATCGACACCGAGTCGAATCTGGGGCAGTACCTGTAGACGGACCAGTACCTGTCTACTGGAACTGCAGAGAGTAGCTGTTGGCCAGGTCGTCCTGGGTGACGTGCGCATCGCGGTTAGTCGTGTCGAGGCGCAGTGGAGCCGATAACGTTCGGGTCTGATAACTCCAGCCATCCGGAAGGGTTAGTCGGCTCGCCAATCCGGGCAGATCATCAAGAGACAGATTCTTGTCGACGCTCTGGCTCCAGGTCTGCATCACCCAGCGTTGACCGTCCGGGTCGACGAGTTCGAAGACGGGCCGCCCGGCGTTGAAGGTGAAAATCGCCCTGCGGTCAACCTTGTTGACGCTGTAGGGCGCAGGGTTCATTGACGACAGCTGTACAACAGCCTGTTGGATCATGTCGATTCCGCCGAAACTCATGGTTTTCTGCGGAGCGGATGTGTCCTTTTCGATGCCGCTCATCAACCAGTAGCGGGGACCATTGAGTAACGCGGCGATGGCACCGTTGTCCTTCGCGATGGACTCGGCGTCGAGAGCGTTCCATAGCTCGGCGGGGCAGTCGTTGAGCGGAAAGCTGTTGAATACCGCGGCCTCTGGTCCCGAGTCACCCATCCGGACCAGTAGCACTTCGCCGTATCGGAGTCCGAACACGTCGCCGGATTGTCCAGTCACGCTGATTGTCCAGTCACGCTGGGAGCTTAACGCCGGCGCGATCAATCCCGGGTCTAGGCTGACGGGCATGCAGCGGATCATCGGTACCGAGGTGGAATACGGCATATCCTCGCCGTCTGACCCGGGTGCCAACCCGATCCTGACCTCAACCCAGGCGGTGCTGGCCTACGCCGCGGCGGCCGGGATCCCGCGGGCCAAGCGCACCCGGTGGGATTACGAGGTGGAGTCGCCGCTGCGCGACGCACGCGGATTTGATCTGAGCCGGGTATCCGGTCCGGTGCCGGTGGTCGACGCCGACGAAGTCGGCGCAGCCAACATGATCCTGACCAATGGCGCGAGGCTCTACGTCGATCACGCCCACCCGGAGTACTCCGCCCCCGAGGTCACCGATCCGATGGATGCGGTGATTTGGGACAAAGCCGGTGAGCGGGTGATGGAGGCCGCCGCCCGGCATGTCGCTAGCGTGCCCGGCGCGGCCAAACTGCAGTTATACAAGAACAACGTCGACGGCAAGGGCGCCTCCTACGGCACCCACGAGAACTACCTGATGAGCCGTCAGACCCCCTTCTCGGCCATCATCGCCGGGCTGACGACCTTCATGGTGTGTCGGCAGGTCGTCACCGGGTCGGGCCGCGTCGGGATCGGTCCGGCCGGCGACGAGCCCGGGTTTCAGCTTTCCCAACGGGCCGACTACATCGAGGTCGAGGTGGGTCTGGAGACCACGCTCAAGCGGGGAATCATCAACACCCGCGACGAACCGCATGCTGATGCCGACAAGTATCGCCGGTTGCACGTGATCATCGGTGATGCCAACCTCGCGGAAACCTCCACCTATCTCAAGGTGGGCACTACCTCGCTGGTGCTGGATCTGATCGAGGCCGGTGTCGATCTCAGTGACCTGACCCTGGCGCGGCCGGTGCACGCCGTCCACGTGGTCAGTCGCGACCCGTCGTTGCGTGCAACGGTGGCCCTCGCCGACGGCCGCGAACTCACCGCTTTGGCGTTGCAGCGCATCTATCTGGAGCGGGTGGCCGCGATGCTGGCCGGCCGTGATCCGGACCCGCGCGCGGCCCACGTCGTCGAGACCTGGGCAGAGGTTCTGGATTTGCTGGAACGAGATCCAATGGAATGTGCGGAGTTGCTGGACTGGCCCGCCAAGTTACGGCTGCTCGAGGGTTTCCGGCAACGGGAGAACCTGACCTGGTCGGCTCCGCGGCTGCAGCTGGTCGACTTGCAGTACTCCGATGTGCGGTTGGACAAGGGGCTGTACAACCGGCTGGTGGCGCGCGGCTCCATGAAGCGACTGGTCACCGAACAGCAAGTACTCGATGCCGTGGACAACCCGCCGACGGACACCCGGGCCTACTTCCGCGGGGAATGCCTGCGCCGATTCGGTGCCGATATCGCCGCCGCCAGCTGGGACTCGGTCATTTTCGACCTCGGCGGCGA
The DNA here is from genome assembly GCA_005789055.1 of Actinomycetota bacterium. Lineage (GTDB taxonomy): Bacteria > Actinomycetota > Actinomycetes > Mycobacteriales > Mycobacteriaceae > Mycobacterium. The sequence goes on along the minus strand of SYAA01000426.1, from coordinate 3,190 downwards.
TTCGCTGGTGCGGATACCGACACTGGAGCCGCTGCGTGGCAGCAAAGCTCACGTCGGCGCACTGCTGGACTCGGTGGGCAGCGCGGCGGAACTCGTCGCGCAGTTGACCAGCTGACCGCGGGACGGTCCAGCCCGCACCGAACGGTAGGGTGGTCAGCGGCGGTCCGGGGTTGATGCCGGTCCGCGTGACGGGAGCAGGAGGCAGCGGTGGCGCAGGAACAGACCAAGCGTGGTGGCGGTGGCGGCGAGGACGACGACGTCTCCGGCAGCGGGGCCGGCGGGCAGGAACGCCGCGAGAAACTGGCCGCTGAGACCGACGACCTGCTCGACGAGATCGACGATGTGCTCGAGGAGAACGCCGAAGACTTCGTGCGCGCCTATGTCCAAAAGGGCGGCCAGTGAGCTGGTCGTTTTCTGATCGACTGGCCGCCAACGAGACGTCATCCTTCTCCGGAACCTCGTCGTTCTCGGAGTTCCTGCGTCGGCAGGCCCCGGAGTTGCTCCCGGTCGGCGGTACCTCCGACGGTGCCCGCGTCGGCGATTCGCTGCCGCACGGCACCACCATCGTCGCGCTGCGATACCCGGGCGGGGTGCTGATCGCCGGGGACCGGCGTTCCACCCAGGGCAACATGATCGCCGGCCGCGATGTGCAGAAGGTTTACATCACCGACGATTACACCGCGACCGGTATCGCCGGCACCGCGGCCCTGGCGGTCGAGTTCGCCCGCCTGTACGCCGTCGAACTGGAGCATTACGAAAAGCTCGAGGGCGTGCCGATGACGTTCGCCGGGAAAGTCAACCGGTTGGCGATCATGGTGCGGGGCAACCTCGGCGCCGCGTTGCAGGGTTTTGTCGCACTCCCGCTTCTGGTTGGTTACGACCTCGCCGACCCTGACACCAATGCTGCCGGCCGCATCGTGTCCTTTGACGCCGCCGGCGGTTGGCACATCGAGGACGAGGGGTATCAGGCGGTGGGCTCGGGCTCCCTGTTCGCCAAGGCATCGATGAAGAAGTTGTATCCCGCTGTGAGCGATGCGGACTCGGCATTGAAGGTGGCCATCGAGTCGCTCTATGACGCGGCCGATGACGACTCGGCGACGGGTGGGCCGGATCTGGTCCGAGGCATCTTCCCGACGGCGGTGACAATCGGCTCTGATGGCGCACAGGAGGTGTCGGGGGAGCTTGTCGAGCGGCTGGCCCGGGATGTGATCGCGGCGCGCACGCGCATTGACGAGTTCGGTCCGGGTTCCGGTCCGAGCAACGTTGCGCCCCGGGCGGATTCATGAGTTTCCCTTATTTCATCTCTCCCGAGCAGGCGATGCGGGAGCGTTCGGAACTGGCGCGGAAGGGCATTGCCCGGGGCCGCAGTGTCGTGGTGATGGCCTACGCGGGCGGCGTGCTGTTCGTCGCCGAGAACCCATCGCGGTCACTGCAAAAAGTCAGTGAGATCTACGACCGGGTGGGGTTCGCCGCGGTGGGTCGATTCAACGAGTTCGATAGCCTCCGGCGCGGTGGGATTCAGTACGCTGACACCCGCGGCTACGCCTACGATCGGCGCGACGTCAGCGGCCGGCAACTCGCCAATGTCTACGCCCAGACGCTCGGCACGATTTTCACCGAACAGGCTAAGCCTTACGAGGTTGAACTGTGTGTGGCCGAGGTCGCGCACTACGGGGAGGTTAAAGCGCCGGAGATCTACCGGATCACCTATGACGGGTCGATCGCCGACGAGCCGGATTTCGTGGTGATGGGCGGGACCACCGAGCCGATCGCGAACGCACTCAAGGAGACCTACTCGGCGAATGCCGAATTGGAGGAAGCCATTCGCATCGCCGTGGGTGCCCTGCAGGCGGGTATCGCGAGCACCGCCGGCAATGCCACCCCGGCGGCCGAACCGCGGGCGCTCGGACCGGCGACGCTGGAGGTGGCGATCCTCGACGCCAATCGTCCGCGCCGGGCGTTCCGGCGCATCGCCCGGCCGACACTGGCAACGATGCTGCCGGATTCCGGGTCCGCATCGTCGACCGCGCTCGAATCTGTCGACGGATCCGATCCCGTGAGCGCGCCGGACGACTGATCAGCGCCCGCAGTCGTAGGTCAGAGCGCGGGTGCCATAGTTAGGTGCCGCCCAGAATTCCGGTGCGCACTGCTGGTGGGAGATGTTTTCCACCGGTCGGGTCGACGCCGGTGGCGGTGACTCGGGCTCCGGTGCCAGCCAACTCAGCGCCACGACGGCCACTGCCAACGACGAGAGCACAACAATCCTCACCCACCGTCGGATGCCCACGGAATGCATAGCGGCCAGCGTAGTGATTGCCGGGCCGCGACGCCGATCCCACGCCGAATAATTTGTCTTTGCCCCGGTGATTTCAGCGACGCCCGCTGATGTTGCTCGCTACTGATGATCGGCCGGCGGGCACCCGCCGGCCGGGGTGCGCGTGGCTGACGCCGCGGCAGGACACGACGCTGCAGCGGGACACCCAGTACGCTCAGCGTTGTGCAGCGCAGAATCATGGGCATTGAGACCGAGTTCGGAGTCACCTGCACATTCCACGGTCACCGTCGGCTCAGCCCCGATGAGGTTGCGCGCTACCTGTTTCGCCGCGTCGTGTCCTGGGGCCGCAGTTCCAACGTGTTCCTGCGCAACGGCGCACGGCTATACCTCGACGTGGGCAGCCACCCCGAGTACGCCACCGCGGAGTGCGACAACCTGATCCAGCTGGTCACCCACGACCGCGCGGGCGAGCGAGTGCTGGAGGACCTGCTGATCGACGCCGAGCAGCGGCTTACCGACGAGGGCATCGGCGGGGACATCTATCTGTTCAAGAACAACACCGATTCGGCCGGCAACTCCTACGGCTGTCACGAGAATTACCTGATTGTGCGGGCCGGTGAGTTCTCCCGGATTTCTGACGTGCTGCTGCCGTTCCTGGTCACCCGGCAACTCATCTGCGGCGCGGGGAAGGTGCTGCAGACCCCGAAGGCCGCGGCGTTCTGCCTGTCCCAGCGTGCCGAGCACATCTGGGAGGGCGTCTCCAGCGCCACCACAAGGTCGCGTCCGATCATCAACACCCGCGACGAACCCCACGCCGACGCCGAGAAGTACCGGCGCCTGCACGTGATCGTGGGGGACTCCAACATGAGCGAGACGACCACGATGCTCAAGGTCGGGTCCGCGGCGCTCGTGCTG
>SYAA01000425.1 GCA_005789055.1 Actinomycetota bacterium | reverse complement strand
GGATTCGGTCCGGCGCTCAGCAGGTTCCCTACGTTGGCCCGAATCAGACTGTTCCCGTTCGGTCTGGCCCCGTTCGGTCTGGCCCCGCTCGGTCTGGCCCCGCTCGGTCTGGCCCCGTTCGGTCTGGCCCCGCTCGGTCTGGCCGCGTTCGGGCGCGCTCTCGGCAGCCTCGGAGTTGGTGCGCTGGTTCGGCTCTGGCGCGGTGCTGGCGCCCGATCCCGTACCGCGGACTTCCCGGATCGCGGAGATCAGATCGCCCTTGCGCATGCCGGACGCGCCCTTGACGCCAGCACTTGCGGCCAGCGCGCGCAGTTCCGGCAGCACCATCGCGTTCAGCGAACCGCCGGACGCCCCGTCCGGGGCGGCGTCTGCGGCCGGGCTTTCGGATTTCACGGTGGCCGACGACGCCGGCTGCGGAGTGTCCGTCTGCGGAGTGTGGTCTGAGGCCGTGATGAGGTCCGTATCGGTCACGGATTTCCTTTCTTCCCTCCGCGTTTTTGCTTGCGGGGGTTTGTGGCATTCAGCTGTCTGGCTGAGTGCGAAGCACACCGTCGTCGGTGTTGCCCGGACTTTTCCGGGGCCGGCGCTATCGGGCCAACCGCCAGTCCATTGGGACTCTGCGAAACTAGGGGCTCTGCGAAGATTGTGGTGACTGTCCTAAAGTCGGCGCGAATGACGCTGCGATGTGCGGACGAAATCAAGAGTAACCGTCTTTGCTGCCTGAAGCAACAACACTCACCTGTTGGCCGGCGAACCGGTGGTCGTGACGCCTGCGGCCCAGCGCACTGGTGCGCCTACTGACATCTCCAGCGCACCGGTGCGCCGACGGCCATTTCGGTGATGACGAAACCGTTAGCCGTGCCGAAGTCACGCGCCTCGGCCGGCAGGTCGGTGCCGCCGGTCAGTGCGAGCACGGCCGGACCTGCTCCGGAAAGCACCGCCGGTATGTCGCAGGCCCGCAGCACCCGCAGGAACTGCGCACTGGCCGGCATCGCCGGGGCGCGCTGGGGCTGGTGCAGAACATCCTCGGTCGCCGGCATCAGCAGATCCGGCCGTTCGGTCAGTGCCACCACTAGCAGTGCGGCTCGGCTGACGTTGAATCGTGCGGCCTCGTGGCTCACCTGCGCGGGCAACATCACCCGGGTCGCAGCGGTGGAGGATCGCATCTCGGGAACACCGACGAACAGCCGAATGTCGGGGTGCATCCGGAGTCGTGCTGCGGCATAGCCGGGCGGCGCGGACCCGGTCTCGGTCCAGGACACCACTGCCCCACCGAGCACCGCCGCAGAGGCATTGTCGGGGTGACCCTCGAATTCGGAGGCCAGTTGAATCAACTGTGCATCGGTGAATGGTTCGCGATCCGTCTGTGCCACAAGAGCATTCGCAATTGCCAACCCACCCACGACGGCGGCGGCGGATGAACCGAGGCCTCGGGAGTGCGGGATCTGGTTGTGACAGCGGACCGCCAGGCCGCCGACTCCAATCCCGGCAGCCGCGAGGCCGCGGTGGATGGCCGTGACCACCAAGTGGTCCGGGCCGGTCGGCACCTGCCCGGCGCCCTGTCCGCTGACGTCAATGGTCAGACCCGAGCCGACCGTCTGAACCTCGATCCGGTCGTAGAGTCCTAACGCCAGTCCGACACTGTCGAATCCGGGGCCCAGGTTCGCACTCGATGCCGCCACCTCAGCGATCGCGGTCAGCCCTGCGGGCAGCACGCGGTTCACCGCCGAAACACCGCCGCCACAATCACCCCTGCCTTAGCCCAGTCCGAGCGCGGCCACAACGGCGCCGGGGTCGACGGCGACTGGAGTGACTGCCGGAACGTCCCGCAGGGCGGTGTCGGGATCCTTGAGGCCATGTCCGGTAACGGTGCACACCACCGTCGACCCGGGACGCACCCAGCCGTCCTCGGCAGCCTTGAGCAGACCGGCGACACTAGCCGCCGAGGCCGGTTCGACGAACACGCCCTCCTCGCGGGCCAGCAGACGGTAGGCGGCCAACAACTCATCGTCGGTCGCGGCCAGGAACCGCCCGCCGGACTCCTCACGGGCGGCCATCGCGCCATCCCAGGACGCAGGCGATCCGATTCGGATGGCGGTGGCCAGCGTCTCGGGCTTGCTCACCGGCTTGCCCAGCACCAGTGGCGCCGCGCCGGCGGCCTGGGTGCCCAACATCCGGGGAAGCCGGTCGGTCAATCCGTCACGGTGGTACTCGGTGTAGCCGCGCCAATAGGCGGTGATGTTTCCGGCATTACCCACCGGCAGCGCATGCACATCCGGCGCGGTGCCCAACGCATCGACGATCTCGAATGCCGCGGTCTTCTGGCCCTCGATACGCACCGGGTTGACGCTGTTGACCAGTGAGATGCTCGGGTAGTCGGCGGTGAGCTTGCGGACCAGTTCCAGGCAGTCGTCGAAGTTGCCGTCGACCTGAATGATCTTGGCGCCGTGCATCACCGCCTGGGCTAGTTTGCCCATCGCGATCTTGCCCTGCGGGATCAGCACCGCGCAGGTGATGCCCGCCCGGGCCGCGTACGCCGCCGCCGAGGCTGACGTGTTACCGGTCGACGCGCAGAGCACGGCCTGGCGTCCGAGCGCTACCGCCTCGGTGACCGCCATGGTCATGCCACGGTCCTTGAACGACCCGGTGGGGTTGGCACCCTCGACCTTCAGGTGGACGGTGCAGCCGGTTCGCTCCGATAGTCGGGGCGCCGGCACGAGCGGGGTGCCACCTTCAAGCAGGGTCACCGGCGTCCAACCCGCCGCCATCGGCAACCGGTCGCGGTAGGCCTCGATCAGGCCGGGCCAGGGGGTGTGCACACGCGTGGAGGTGTTATTCATTCGCTGGTTCCCTCCAGACGCAACACGCTGTTGACCTCCACGACGGCGTCGAGTCCGGAGAGTGCGACAACAGTTTCAGACAATGCCGCATCGGTGGCCCGGTGGGTGACCACCACGATCCTCGCACCTGTGGCCTGGCCATGGGCGTCGAGGATGCCCTCCTGGCGAACCTCGGCGATGCTCACCTCGCGTCGGCCGAATTCGGTTGCCACCGATGCCAGTACGCCGGGAAGGTCCTTGACCGTCATGCTCACGTAGTACCGAGTGGAGATCACCCCCATCGGCGCGATCGGCAACTGCGCATACTTGGACTCCCGGGGGCCGCGACCACCGTGTACCCGGTTGCGCGCGGCCATCACCACATCGCCCATCACCGCCGAGGCGGTGGGGTTGCCCCCGGCACCTTGCCCGTAGAACATCAGTCGGCCAGCCGCTTCGGCTTCCACCACGACGGCGTTGAACGCGCCGTTGACCGTCGCCAGCGGATGACTCAGCGGAACCAGTGCCGGGTAGACCCGCGCCGAAACCCGTTCGCGGCCATCCGTGGTGGTGATGCGTTCGCAGATGGCCAGCAGTTTGATCGTGCAGCCCAGGCCGCGGGCGGCGTCGAAGTCCGCGGAGGTCACCTTGGTGATGCCCTCGCGGTAGACGTCGTCGGCGGTGACCCGGGTGTGAAAGGCAATCGATGCCAGAATCGCAGCCTTGGCCGCGGCGTCATAACCCTCGACATCGGCGGTCGGGTCGGCCTCTGCGTACCCCAGCGCGCTGGCATCCGCCAACGCGCTGGCGTAATCGGCTCCGGTGGAGGCCATTTCGGAGAGGATGTAGTTGGTGGTGCCGTTGACGATGCCGGCCACGCGCAACACTGTGTCCCCGGCCAGCGACTGGGTGAGCGGCCGGATCACCGGGATCGCACCGGCCACCGCCGCCTCGAAGTAGAGATCGACATGGGCGCGTTCGGCGGCCTGGGCCAACTCCCCGGTGGATTGAGCCAGCAGGGCCTTGTTCGCCGTAACGACCGACTTTCCGTGCTCAAGTGCGGTCAGGATGGCCTTGCGCGCGGGTTCGACCGGACCCATCAACTCCACAACGATGTCAACGTCGGACCGGGAGACCAGTTCCTCGACGTTCTCGGTGAGCATCGCCGCCGGCACCGTGCGGTCACCGGAGACGTTCCGGACCGCGACACCGCGCAGTTCCAGTGGCGCGCCGATGCGCGCGGTCAGGTCAGCGGCACTGGACTCGATGATCCGCACCACCTCGCGGCCGACGTTGCCCAGTCCGAGCACCGCGATGCCGATCGGCTTGTTCATGTGTTTACCTCCAGGCTGAGCAGATCGTCGACGGTCTCCCGACGTAGCACCAGTCGGGACCGTCCGTCGCGCACGGCCACCACGGCCGGCCGTCCGATCAGGTTGTAGCGGCTCGACATTGAGTAGCAGTAGGCCCCGGTCGCGGCGACGGCGAGCAGATCACCGGCAGCCGTATCGTCGGGAATCCAGGCATCGGGGACCACGATATCGCCGGTCTCGCAGTGCTTGCCGACAATGCGGGACAGCCTCGGGCCGGCGGTACTGGACCGCGATACCAGGCGGACGTCGTATTGCGCGCCGTAGAGCGAAGTGCGGATGTTGTCGCTCATCCCGCCGTCAACGCTGACGTAGCGCCGATGTGCGCCCGCGTTGATCGCCACGTCCTTGATTGTGCCGACCTCGTAGACGGTGATGGTGCCGGGTCCGGCGATGGCCCGGCCCGGTTCGACAACCAATCGGGGCGTGGGCAGTCCGACCGCGGCGGACTCGGTGCGCACGATCGCAGCCAACGTGACAGCCAGATCGGCGACCGGCGTCGGATCATCCTCGGCCACATAGGAAATCCCGAATCCGCCGCCGAGATCGACGGTCGCGATCTGGGCGGTCTTGTCGACGCCGAACTCGGCGACGATGTCGCGCAGCAGGCCGATCACCCTTCGGGCGGCCAACTCGAACCCGGCGGCGTCGAAGATCTGCGAGCCGATGTGGCTGTGCAGGCCCACCAGTCGCAGATGGTCCGCGGCGAAGACCCGACGAACTGCTTCCATCGCGTCGCCGGCGGCGAGCGACAGCCCGAACTTCTGATCCTCGTGAGCCGTGGCGATGTACTCGTGGGTGTGCGCCTCCACCCCGACAGTCACCCGGATCATCACGTTCTGCACGACCCCGGCGCCACCGGCAACGGTATCGAGCCGGTCGATCTCAACCATCGAGTCCAGTACTACATAGCCGATACCGGCCTTGACCGCAGCCGTGAGTTCATCGACGGACTTGTTGTTGCCGTGCAGTGCGATGCGCTCAGCTGGGAATCCGGCGTGCAACGCGACGGCAAGTTCGCCGCCGCTGGCGACGTCGAGTGACAGCCCCTCCTCGGCGACCCAGCGCGCGATCTCGCTGCACAGAAATGCCTTGGCTGCGTAGTGGACGTTGGCGCCGCCACCGAACGCCGCCGCCATTTCGCGGCAGCGGCCACGGAAGTCGTCCTCATCGATCACGAACAGCGGCGTCCGATACTGCTCAGCGAGTTCGGTCACCGCGACACCGGCCACCCGCACCACTCCGTCATCTCCGCG
>SYAA01000063.1 GCA_005789055.1 Actinomycetota bacterium | reverse complement strand
GTGCGGGTAGTGCGGATAGCCGGCCAGGACCCGTTCGCGCACTCCGGGCGGAGTGTGTTCCAGCATCCTTTCGATCGCGTGTTCAGTAGTCGGCAGCAGCTTGAGGAAACGGGTGAACAACCTGCCTTCGTCGGCATTCGTTCCGACGATCAGCGGGATCTTCTGCGCGACACCCGCTCTCATCGCCTCAAGCGGATCAAGGGGCAGGTACTCCTCGCCGCACGTGGGCCCGACGGGAGCGGCGCCCATCATGACCATTGTGCTCTTGTTCATCACCTTGTCCATGGCGTGCACGAGATCGGCCGGACGTGCCCGCAGCAGGGCTGGTGCGGCGTTGTCCCGGGCGACCCCGAGCTCGTCGACGAATCGGCTGGCGAACTCGGCGGCGACCTCGGATGTACTCACCATGCCTGAGGCTGGACTTTCCGCGATCGCCTGGGCGAAAAGGCCTTTCGCGTCGGGAACTGCCAGAAGTGTGCTCACCGCGTGCGCTCCGGCGCTTTCGCCGAAAATGGTCACATTGGCTGGGTCGCCCCCGAACATCGCGATGTTGTCCCGCACCCAACGCAGCGCCATCACGATGTCGCGCAGGAACAGGTTGTCGTCGATCGGTGCGGCCGGCGTTGCCAGCGAGGTCAGATCCAGGCAACCCAGGGCGCCGAGTCGATAGTTGACCGACACATAGACGCACCCACGACGGACCAGTGATGCTCCGTCATAGATGGGTGTTGCCGAACTGCCCAGGATGTAGCCGCCACCGTGAATGAAGAACATCACCGGTAGCGGTTGGTCGTCCGGCGCCGGACCGGACCATTTCGGGGTGACGACATTGAGGGTGAGACAGTCCTCACTCATCGGTTGATATCTACCCGCCGAGACCATCGTGTAGCGGCGCTGTTGCGGGGCGCAGCTACCGAAGCTGTGGCAAGGCAGCACGCCGGTCCAGGCCTGCGGAGGTTGCGGCGCCCGGAACCGCAGTGGGCCGACCGGCGGACGAGCATAGGGAATCGAACGCCACCGGTTGACCCCGTCGAGGGTGAAACCCTCGACCACCCCGCCGGTGGTGGTAACTCGGACGATCTCCTCATGCATGCCACCGACGGTAGCGAACGCCGCCATCACCGACGCGCCTGGCGGGGTAGAACGGTGCAGGCGACTAGCCTGGCCGCATGCGGATTGCCGTGCTGCTCGCCGCGTCGGTGCTGCTGGCGGGATGTTCCGCACTGTCGGGAACTGAGCAGCGCGGAGCCCAACTGACGCCGATTACGCCGTCGCGGGCCGCCGGATCACCGTCCGCGACCACGACGGGTTCAGCGCAGACGTCATCGACGGCGCCGGATTCCGGGGCACCACCGGAGGCCGGTGCTTCGATCGCCGAGGCGATCCGATGGGTCGAGGCGGCTGGACCGGTCGACAGCGCCGAATTCCGCGTCGCGTTGCGGGGCGGGGTCAGCACTGAACTCGGCGACGATGTCGCGTTCACCACACCGTCGGGCACCAGTTGCATGACCGATGCGCGGCACGGTTCGTCGGCATTAGCGTGCTTGGTCGATCTGGCCGATCCGCCTCGACAGCCCCCTGATGTCTACGGGGTATGGAAGGGCGGCTGGGTGGATTTCGACGGTGCCACCGTTCAGGTGGGCTCCGCCCACGGCGACCCGGGGCGGTTCGGTGCCGGTCAAGGTCCGCCCCTGGCTGCGGGCAGATCACTGTCCTTCGGCGACTTCCGCTGCCGCACGGACGCGTCGTCGCTGGTGTGTGTCAACTACGCGCGCCAGAGTGGGGTCTACTACAGCGACGCCGGCATCGAGACCTATGGCTGCACCAAGGTGACCATCCCACCACCAGGTATCGGAGTCTTTTTCGACTGTTGATCCCGGCTCCGACTGTTGATTTCGGGCTTCACCTGGCGGTTCAGCGCCAACCGTCGGCCGCCTGAGCGGCCCGCAACAACTCCTCGCACAGCTTTTTGAGGTCCGCGGCCGGCGCCCCCTCGTCGACGGCGGTGGCGACGTCCTCGGCCGCACAGCGCACCTGGTAGACGCGGTCGGACAGTTCCGCGGCCTCGGTGACGGACAGCACCACGGCATCGGCCGGAACCGGGGTTCCCTTGACCATGGAGCGCTGCTCGTACGCCCGCTGACGGCAGGATTGACGGCAGTATTGGCGTCGCCGGCCCAGTCCGAGATCGGCAACCTCACGGCCACACCAGCGGCACGGCGGTGGGCGGGTGCGACGCGTCACGTGCTGAGACTAAACCGGGTAACGCCACGGCCCGGTAGGATGGGGGCAGTCGGCTACCGCGCCGCTGTGGTCTTGCGGTACGGAGTCCGACCTGAATACAAGGAGAATCGACGATGGCCGATCGTGTCCTGAGAGGCAGTCGGCTCGGGGCCGTGAGCTACGAGACCGACCGTAACCACGACCTGGCACCGCGTCAGGTCGCGCGCTACCGCACCGAGAACGGTGAGGAATTCGACGTCCCGTTCGCCGACGACGCCGAGATCCCCGGTAACTGGCAGTGCCGCAACGGCCTTGAAGGCACCCTCATCGAGGGCAACCTGCCCGAACCAAAAAAGGTCAAGCCGCCCCGGACGCACTGGGACATGCTGTTGGAGCGCCGCTCGATCGAAGAATTGGACGAGTTGCTCAAAGAGCGACTCGACCTGATCAAAACCAAACGCCGCGGGTAACTAGCGGCCCCTGCCGCGGGCGTGGTCCAGCCGACCACCGATGCCCCACCGAGCCACCTTGGTCATCGCTTCGCGAATATTGGAACCACTCATCTTCGACACGCCGAGTTCGCGTTCGGTGAATGTGATGGGCACCTCAACCACGCTGAACCCGCTATTGATGGTTCGCCAGGTCAAGTCGATCTGGAAGCAGTAGCCCTTGGAGTCGACGGTGGCCAGGTCCAGCTTCTCCAGCGCCTCGCGCCGGTAGGCCCGGTAGCCGGCGGTGATGTCATGGATTCCGACGCCCAGCAATAGCCGCGAGTAGGTGTTGGCTGTCTTGGACAACACCAGCCGCCGCCACGGCCAGTTGCGGACCGTCCC
>SYAA01000062.1 GCA_005789055.1 Actinomycetota bacterium | reverse complement strand
GCCCAGAAGGGATTTACCAGCCACCACACCAGTCCGACTCCGATGAGAACCGGTGACACGGCCATCAGCGACATCGCGGGATGCTGCCGTACCACATCGCGGGCGGCACGGGCCCGCTGCGGATCGAGTTCATTACCTGCCATCGGGTCAGTATCCCATGCTCGCGTTGAGCATTGACCAGTACGCCCCGCGCCGCTGCAGCAACTCGGCGTGGCTGCCGGACTCGACAACGCGGCCGCCATCAATGACCACGATGATGTCCGCATCGCGGATGGTGGACAGCCGGTGGGCGATGATCAGGCAGGTCCGGTCCCTGCGCAAACGGGCCATCGCCTGCTGGACTAATAACTCGGTGCGGCTGTCCACCGAACTCGTCGCCTCGTCGAGGATCAGCAGTTGCCGACGGGCGGCGAAGGCTCGGGCGATCGTGATCAACTGCTTCTCGCCGGCGCTGAGATTGCCCTCCCCGACGATCGTCTGATACCCGTCGGGAAGCGACCTGATGAAGCCGTCTGCGTGGGCGGCCCGCGACGCCTCGGTCACCTCCTCGAGGGTCATGTCGGGGCTGCCGTAGGCGATGTTGTCGGCGATCGTCGCGCCGAAGAGCCAGGTGTCCTGAAGCACCATCCCGATCCGGGATCGCAAGGACCTCCGGCTCACCTGCCGGATATCGACGCCGTCGAGCAGGATCTGTCCCACCTCGACGTCGTAGAACCGCATCAGCAGGTTCACCAGCGTCGTCTTCCCGGCACCGGTCGCCCCGACGATCGCCACCGTTGTCCCCGGCTCGGCGACCAGCGACAGGTCTTTGATCACCGGCGTTCCTGCGGTGTAGCCGAACCCGACGTTGCGGAACTCGACACGGCCGCTGCCGGAGGGCAATTCGCCCGTGGCGCAGGGTGATTCCTCCGATTCGTCGAGGAACTCGAACACCCGCTCGGCGCTGGCGACTCCGGACTGTAGTGCGTTGTACAGTGCCGCCACCTGGGTCAGCGGCTGATTGAACTGCCGGACGTACTGGATGAAGGCCTGGACGCTGCCCAGGGATATCTGGCCGGTCGCCACCTGGACGCCGCCGATCACCGCGACGGCCACGTAGCTGAGGTTGCCGACGAACATCGTCGCCGGTGAGATCAATCCGGAGAGGAACTGCGCGGCAAAACTCGTGCGGTAGAGGTCGGCGTTGAGTTCGGCGAAGCGGGCCCGCGCCGAGTCCCGGTGACCGTAGGTCCGCACCAGGGTGAAACCGCTGTAGGTCTCCTCGATGTGGGCATTGAGTCGGCCGGTACCGGCCCACTGCGCGACGAACATTCGCTGCGACCGGCGGGCGATCGTCCGCGTCACCCACAGGGACAGTGGAACCGTCGCCACCACGATCAGGGTCAGCAGCACAGAGATGGTCAGCATCATCACCGCCACCGCGACGATGGTCAGCACCGCCGTGAACAGCTGACTGATCGCGATCGACACCGATGCCGAGATGTTGTCGACATCGTTGGTGACCCGACTCAACAGTTCCCCGCGCTGGCGGGTGTCGAAGTACGACAGCGGCAAGCGGTGAACTTTTCTCTCGACATCGGATCGCAACGCGGCGACGGTTCGCGCGACGATGGTGTTCAGCAGCCGGGCCTGCGCCCAGATAAAAAGCGCGGCAATGAGATACATGATCAAGGCGAGCAACAGCGTGCGGCCCACCGCTGCGAAGTCGACTCCCTGACCCGGTACCACGTTCATTCCGCTGAGCAGATCGGCGAAGTTGTCGTCTCCGCGGTCTCTGGCCTCGGCGATGGCCTCAGACTTGGTGATCCCGGTCGGCAACTGCCGTCCGATCACTCCGTTGAACAGCAGATCGGTGGCATGACCGAGAACTCGCGGACCGATCACCGAGAGCGCGACGCCCCCGAGAGACAACGCCAGTACCGCTGCGATCGCTGCGCGGTGCGCTCGTAGGCGGCGGAGCAGACGTCGAGCCGAGGCCCAGAAGTCCCGGGACCGGGCGCCGTCGGACTCGGGCATCGCCGCGGTTCCGCGGCGCATCGGCGGCGCGGTCACCGTCCGCCCCCTATCCCGGCGCCGAAGGCTTGCGAGTCGACGAATTCGCGGTACTCCGGGCAGTGAATCAGCAGTTCGTCGTGGCGACCTGATCCCACTATTCGGCCGCCGTCCACAACGATGATCTGATCGGCCTGTTCTACTGTCGAAATGCGTTGCGCCACAATAATCACCGTCGCGTTTGCCGACGCTCCGCGCAGTGCCCCCCGGATCCGCGCTTCGGTGATGGTGTCCAGTGCGCTGAATGCGTCGTCGAACAGGAACAGCACAGGTTTGCGGATCACTGCACGAGCGATCGCCAACCGCTGGCGTTGACCTCCGGAAAGGTTGATCCCCCCCTGGGCCACCGGCATGCCGAGTCCGTCGGGATGAGCGGCCACGAAGTCCTCCGCCGCGGCCACCCGCAGCGCATCCCACATCTCGTCGTCGGTCGCGTCGGCCCTGCCGTATCGCAGGTTGTCAGCGACGGTGCCGGAGAACAGGTATCCCCGTTGCGGGACAAGGCCCAGTGCAGACCACAGGTACTCGGTGTCGTAGTTGCGCACATTGATGTCGTCAATCCGGACAGCGCCCGCGCCGACGTCATAAAGCCGGCAGATCAACGACACCAACGTCGACTTGCCCGAACCGGTGCCGCCCACGATGGCGGTAGTCGAGCCCGGAGGAACAGTGAACGAAATGCCCTGCAGCACAGGCTGCTCTGCGCCGGGATAGCTGAATTCGACCTCATCGAGTACGACTGCGCCGCGCATCGCACCAGCCGGCCTGCGCGGGGAGGACGGACTGCTGATCGCGGCTCGGGTGTTGAGCACCTCGGTGATCCGCTCGGCGCATACCGCGGCGCGCGGCAGGATCGCCAGGACCAGGGTGGCCATCAGTACGGCCATCAGGATTTGCATGAAGTAGGACAGGAACGCGATCAGCGAACCGACCTGCATCCGGCCGGCGTCGATGAGCCGTCCGCCTAACCAAATCAGCGCGACGCTGGAGATGTTGATGGTCAGCGTGGACACCGGCAGCATCAGGGCCTGCCAGCGACCGGCAAACAGGGTGGCATCGGCGACGGCATGGTTGGCGGCGTCGAAGCGTTGCTGTTCGAAGGGCTCGCGACCGAAGGCCCGGACGACTCTGACGCCGGATAGCTGCTCGCGCAGGATGCGGTTGATGGCGTCGATGCGTTGCTGCATGCTGCGGAAGATCGGCAGCATCCTCGACACGATGAGGTAGTTGCCCACCGCGAGCACCGGCACGCTGACCGCCAGCAGCCAGGCCAGCCCGGCATCCTGATGGATCGCCATAGCGATGCCGCCGAGACCCATGATCGGCGCGGTCACCAGGACGGTGGCGGTCATCTGAACCAGAACCTGGATCTGGCGGACGTCGTTGGTGGTGCGGGTCAGCAGTGACGGCGCACCGAAGCGGGCGGTCTCGGTTTCGGATAGCGACGTGACGTGGCCGAACATTGCTGAGCGCAGATCGCGGCCGAATCCCATGCCGGTGCGGGAACCGAAGTACACCGCGCCGATCGCAACGATCCCCTGCAGGGCGGTGACCGCCAGCATCACCATGCCGAGCCGGAATATCAGCGCGGTGTCGCCCGCCGCGACGCCGTCGTCGATGATCGCCGCGTTGACGGTCGGCAGGTACAGCGATGCCAGCGAACTAAGGGTCTGCAGCACCAGTACTGCCGCCACCGGCCACCGGTACGGCCGAAGATAGCGGCGCACCAGTGCCAGCAGCATGTCGCTACTGTCCCACACCCGACTGGCGGGCAAACCGCAGTTCAGCCGGTATGTCGGCCGTTCGTCGCGCGGCTGCCGCTACAGTGCATCCTGTGAGAAACAGCAGGTGCCCATGACGGTGACGCGCAGTATCGCGATCCTCGCCGTCGCCACCGCGGCGGCGGTGCCACTGCTCGGTGGGTGCGCGGGTTCTGACTCGAACCAGGCGGACTCGGCACAGCAGCAGCAGGATTCGCCCGGCCCCGGCAAGAGCGGCGAGCGTGGTCCGATGTTCCCCGAATGTGGCGGCATCAGCGATGAGACGATGGCCGAGCAGACCAGGGTGACCGGCCTGGTGAAGACCGCCGTCAACTCGGTCGGCTGTCAGTGGCTGGTTGCCGGCGGGATCCTCGGGCCGCATTTCTCGTTCACCTGGTTCCGCGGCAGTCCGATCGGGCGCGAGCGCAAAACCCAGGAACTTTCGCGCACCAGCGTCGAAGACATCACCGTCGAAGGCCGCAACGGGTTCGTCGCGGTGGGTACCGACCCGATGCTGGGGGACAACCTGTGCGAAGTCGGGATCGGATTCGGCGACGATTTCATCGAGTGGTCGGTCAGCTTTGCCGATAAGTCCTTCCCGCCGCCGTGTGACGTGGCGATCGAATTGACCCGGCAGTCGATCGTGAACGCGAAGTGAGCCGGCGGATGCCGGCGCGGCGCCTGGTTGTCGGCGCGATTGCGATGCTCGTCGCGGTGGGTGTGCTCAGTGGGTGCGCGCAGACGGTGGGCGGGCAGGCGATGAAGGCAGGCACCGGCAGCACCTCGCGCAATGACAAGTCCGCCAAGGAGTATCCGAACCTGCTCAAGGAGTGCGACGTACTGACCACCGACGTGCTGGCCAAGACGGTGGGAGCGGACCCGTTGGACATCCAGAGCACCTTCGTCGGCGCGGTCTGCCGCTGGCAGGCGGCCAATCCGGCCGGTCTGATCGACATCACCCGGATGTGGTTCGAACAGGGCAGTCTCGATAACGAGCGCAAGGTCGCCGAGTTCCTCAACTACCAGGTCGAGAGCCGCTCGATCGCCGGCGTCGCCTCGATCGTCATGCGTACCAACGATCCCAACGGCGGTTGCGGGGTGGCCAGTGACGCCGCCGGTGTCGTTGGCTGGTGGATCAACCCGCAGGCGCCCGGGATCGACGCCTGCGCTCAGGCCATCACGTTGATGGAACTGACGCTGGCCACCAACTCCTGACCGGCCACCAACTCCTGACCGGCCACCAACTCCTGACCGGTGGCCCTCAGCGCGGTACGTGGAACGTCACCAGTTCCGCCCCGTCGGTGGTCAGCACCGACCAGGTCCCGGGCACCCGCAGCACGGCGATTCCGGATGTCGGATACTTCGTCTCGATCCGTTGGATCGCCTCGGGGTCGCTTCCCGGGTGAGCCGCCAGGCCTAATGACACCTGGCTCACCGTGGGCTCGTGGCCGACGACCAGCAGAGTTTGCACCGCCGCGTCGACCTGATTGATCTCGTCGATCATCGTTGCCGGAGTGGCGCCGTAGAGCCGCTCGAGGTAGCTGACCGGGGCGGCGACCCCGGTGCGCTCCAGCGTCTGGCGGGTCCGGGTCGCCGTCGAGCACAGCACCGCGTCGATCGTCGGTGCGGTGTCTCGCAGCCAGTCGCCGGCAAGGCCGGCTTCGCGAATGCCGCGGGCGGCTAATGGCCGGTCATGGTCGGGCACGCCGTCGGGATAGTCGGATTTGGCGTGTCGCATCAGCACCAGGGTTCTCATCCGTACCAGGTTAGGGCACGCGCCGGGTCGGATCCCGTGACTTGTCGTACCCCGGTCATACACTCGCGCCGGGTCTGCAGGATCAGGGGAGAAAGGTTTGGGAATGCGCTTTATCCACACGGCCGACTGGCAACTCGGCATGACCCGGCATTTCCTGGAGGGGGAGGCCCAACCGCGGTACGCCGCGGCCCGCCGCGACGCGGTGGCCGCACTGGCCGGCGTGGTCGCCGAGACCGGGGCGCAGTTCGTGGTCGTGGCCGGCGACGTCTTCGAACACAACCAACTGTCCCCGGAGGTGGTCGGCAAGTCGCTGGAGGCAATGCGCGGGATCGGCGTTCCCGTCTACCTGCTGCCCGGCAATCACGATCCGCTGGACGCCGCCTCGGTCTACATCGGCGCCGAATTCGCCGCGCAGTGTCCGGACAACGTCACCGTCCTCGACCGCGCCGGGGTGTGGGATGTCGCACCGGGCCTGCAGATCGTCGCCGCCCCGTGGCGCTCCAAACGGCCCACCACGGATCTGACCGCGGCCGTCCTCGACGATCTGGCGGCCGACGGCACGGCGCGGATTCTGGTGGCTCACGGCGCGGTGGATGTCCTCGCGCCGAATCCTGCCGACCCGGCCCTGATTCAGATGGCGGGTCTGACGGCCGCACTGGATCGGGGCGCGGTGCACTATGTGGCACTGGGAGACAAGCACTCCCGCACGGCGGTCGGCGAGAGCGGTGCGGTGTGGTACTCCGGCTCACCGGAGGTAACCAACTTCGACCACGTCGAAGCCGATCCCGGGCACGTGTTGATCGTCGACCTCGACCTTGACGACGCGGCGCACCCCGTCACCGTCGATTCGCGACGGGTTGGCCGGTGGCGCTTTCTGACGCTGAGTCGT
>SYAA01000061.1 GCA_005789055.1 Actinomycetota bacterium | reverse complement strand
GCAACCGCTGATCGCCAGACACATCAGCCCGACGATGACAGGCAGTCGGGTGGTCACCGGTAAATAGAACCCCATGAGGCGCGTGTTGTAAATGGGGTTCTTGATAAGGATGTGGTATCGACCTGCCGCACCGTCACCACGGCGCGGCGGGTGGTATTAATGCAACCGTGACAGATCCCGAGGACGAGGTAGTGGGTCTGGTCAGCGCGCTGATCCAGTTCGACACCTCCAACACCGGCGAATTGGAGACCACTAAGGGTGAGGCGGAGTGCGCCCACTGGGTGGCCGAGCAACTCCGCGAGGTGGGCTACTCCCCGGAGTACCTGGAGTCCGGCGCTCCCGGTCGCGGCAATGTCTTCGTCCGACTGCCGGGCTCTGATCCCACGCGCGGGGCACTGCTGATTCACGGTCACCTCGACGTGGTGCCCGCCGTGGCCGCCGATTGGAGCGTTCACCCGTTCTCGGGCGCGGTGTCGGATGGCTACGTGTGGGGACGCGGAGCGGTCGATATGAAGGACATGTGCGGGATGATGCTGGCCGTCGCGCGTCACCTCAAGCGGGCCGCCATCGTGCCGCCCCGGGATCTGGTATTCGCGTTCGTCGCCGACGAGGAGAGTGGCGGCAAATACGGGGCACACTGGCTGGTCGGGAATCGGCCCGATCTTTTCGCCGGTGTCAGCGAGGCCGTCGGCGAGGTGGGCGGCTTCTCGGTCACTGTGCCGCGCCGCGACGGCGGGGAACGCCGTCTGTACCTGATCGAGACGGCCGAGAAGGGTCTGTTGTGGATGCGGCTGACGGCTCAGGGCCGGGCCGGGCACGGATCGATGATCCACGACAGCAATGCCGTCACGGCAATCGCCTCCGCGGTCGCGAGGATCGGCAGCCACCAGTTCCCGTTGGTAATCACCGACTCCGTGGCGGAATTCCTTACCGCGGTTGGCGAGGAGACCGGCTACTCCTTCGATACCACGTCACCCGACCTCGAGGGGGCGATCGCCAAGCTGGGCCCGATTGCCCGGATCGTGAGTGCCACCCTGCGCGACACCGCCAACCCGACCATGCTCACGGCGGGTTACAAAGCCAACGTCATCCCGGCGACCGCCGAGGCGGTGATCGACTGCCGGGTGCTGCCCGGCCGCCGGGCGGCTTTCGAGCGGGAGATCGACGAGCTCATCGGTCCTGACATCACTCGCGAGTGGATCACCGAATTGGATTCCTACGAAACCACCTTCGACGGCGATCTGGTCGACTCGATGAATGCCGCACTGCTGGCCGCCGATCCGGAGGCGCGGACCGTGCCGTACATGCTCTCCGGCGGAACGGACGCGAAAGCCTTTGCTCACCTTGGCATTCGATGTTTCGGGTTCATTCCGCTTCGGCTACCGCCGGAATTGGACTTTGCGGCGCTGTTCCACGGGGTCGACGAGCGGGTACCGGTGGACTCGCTACGGTTCGGTACCCGGGTGCTCGAACACTTCTTGAGAAACTGCTGACCGAACCAGAGAGGGATTATCTGCCATGGCATTTCCGTACAACCCCTACGACTTCCTGCCCAAGCTGCCCGGCTTCACCCTGACCAGCGCAGACCTCACCGACGGCGGAGCGCTGAAGAAGGCTCAGGTCAGCGGCATCATGGGCGCCGGCGGCGAGGACCTCTCCCCGCAGCTGAGCTGGTCGGGTTTCCCGGAGGAGACCCGGAGTTTCGCTGTGACGGCGTTCGATCCGGATGCGCCGACGGCCTCGGGCTTCTGGCACTGGGCGGTGGCGAACCTGCCCGCCACCGTCACTGAACTACCGACGGGCGTGGGCGATGGTTCGTCGCTACCCGGTGACGCGCTCACCCTTCGCAACGACGCGGGCATCCGCCGCTACGTGGGTGCTGCGCCGCCGGCCGGACACGGCGTCCACCGGTATTTCTTCGTGGTGCATGCGGTGAATCAGGAGAGGTTGGACATCGGCGAGGACGCCAGTGCGGCATTCCTGGGCTTCAACCTCTTCATGAACTCGATCGCCCGTGCGGTCATCCACGGCACCTACGAACAGACGTAATCGTCAGCGCTGTTCTGAGCCCACCGCATCGCCCAGCGACGCGAAGCCGTCGGCGTGCAGTCTCGCCGCGATGCCGTCGTGAAGGTGTTTGGCCCACAGGCCTCCGCCGTAGACGAAACCGGTGTAGCCCTGCAGTAGCGTTGCCCCCGCGGTGATGCGCTCCCAGGCGTCTTCGGCTGTCTCGATTCCGCCGACGCTGATCAGCACCTGAGATTCGCCCACGCGCGCATACAGTCGGCGCAGTACCTCGACTGCGCGCCTGGCGACCGGGGGACCGGAGATTCCACCCGGCCCCAGATCGTCGACGCCGGGGGTGCGAAGGCCGGCCCGTGACACCGTGGTGTTGGTGGCGACAATTCCGGCCAGGCCCATTTCCACGGCCAGGTCGGCGACCGCGTCGACGTCGGAGTCGGAGAGGTCGGGCGCGATCTTGACCAGGACCGGTGTGGAGGTCTCGGCCAGCACCGCGGCCAGGATTGGGCGCAACGACTCCACGGCCTGCAGATCGCGAAGGCCGGGGGTGTTGGGCGAGCTGACGTTGACCACCAGGTAGGCGGCCAGTGGGCCGAGCAGTCGAGCGCTGGCCGCGTAGTCCTGCGCCGCCTGCTCTGGCGGGGTG
>SYAA01000424.1 GCA_005789055.1 Actinomycetota bacterium | reverse complement strand
GTCTGGTATCAGCGCGGGCCGGCCGCGGCGGCAACGGCGGCAACGGCGGCACGGCCCCCAGCGGCGCCGGCGGCAAGGCTGGCAACGGCGGCAACGGCGGCCTGACCGGCAACATCGGCGGTATCGGCGGAACTGGCGGCGCCGGCGGGGGCGGTTTGACGCCGGCCGTCGGCGGAAACGGCGGTGACGGTGGATTCGGCGGATTCGAGGGCGGCACCGCCGGCGTCGGCGGAGTCGGTGGCGCCGGCAAGTCCGGTGTCGCCGGTGCCATGGGCGGCAGCGGCGGGCGAGGCGGCGGTTCGCTGCTGATCTCCGGCTACGGCGGCGACGGCGGGTCGGGCGGCAGCGGGAACGCCGGCGCGAATCCCGGCAAATTGGGCCGCAACGGCGTCAGCGGTGGTGTTGGCCCGAGCCTGACCGGCGGAACGGGCGGCGGCGGCGGTGCGGGCGGTGCCGCGGGCTAACCGGCCGCGCCGCCGCTGAGGTTGATCGCACACGCCAGCTGGGCCCGCTCGGCGTCAGAGTTGAGTTGGTTGGCCGCGTTGTTGAGCGAGTCTCCGCCACCGCGCACGCTCATGATGAGTAGTAGCTTCGTGGCGTGCAATGACCAGTCACGCATCGGATCAGCGATGTCCGGCGGAAGACCAGATGTCCTCGACGCGTCGAGTGTCTCGGCCGCCGATTCCCGCAGTGCGGCGCGGCCGATGAGTTTGTAGCGCTCCACATTGGGGTCTGAGTAGTCGACAAAGTTGCCGCCGCCGGCCGTGGCGTACGCGAACTCCTCGTACTCTGCTGCCGCGTGGCTCAGAGCGGCTGCGAAGCGGTCGCAGGCGTCCCCGACCGGGTCTCTAGGAGCGGGTCCGGGTGCGAAATCGTTTACTGCAGTGGGTATCTCGGCTTGAACGACGAACTCTTCGGATCCAGCGACATCGGGCTCAGCCGCCACCACAGGTGCCGTAAAAGCAATTGACACCGCACCCGCTGAAAGCGCCGCTGCCATCATCAACCAGTGCTGGTTCATCGATTCCTCCACCACAGTCGCTGGGTTGCGCGACGACACGTTACCGCGAGCGGGTACCGAAAATCTCAGGGCCCATTCGGGAGTCATCGCCCACCGAGATAACAGAAGTCTGTTGTACGTCGATGCGGCACAAGGCATTCACGGTGTGTTCACCATTTGATCACCTGAACCAAACATCATCTGCGCAACAGAATTTGGTCATCGGCGTGCAACGAAGACACCTCATTTTGATCTCGGCCCGAATCGAGAGGCTCCGAAACACACATGCTGCGAAAATTTGTTGCCTTATTGGGGGTCTGCCTTCTGGCGTCGGCTAGCCCGCCGTGGGCCTACGCCGAGCCCGCCGCCGATCCGGTGGTCCAGCCAGTGGCCGACGTGGTGCCTGCACCGCCGGCCCCCGCTGCACCCGGAGCCCCGATCGCGTCGGCGCCACCGGGCACACTCACCACTCCCGATGGCTGGGTGTTGACGGTGTCGGCACGCAACGAATCCATCGAGCCGGTTGCGTCACTGACCAACTCACCGTGGTCCAGGGAGTACCTCGTCGACAGCAGCTTTGAAGGCACCGTGACTGGCAACGGCAAGACCAAGCTGGCCGGCGGCACCATGGATGCCGGCTACCAGATCGGCTGCGGCATCACCCAGGAAGACCTGGAGTCGGTCTCGGGTGTGACGGGCATCGCCGGCATCGGCCTGCCGTTCGCCACCGGATCCATTTTTCCGTTGATCCTCGGCGCACAGGCCTCCCAGGTGCTCAAAATCGTCCTGAAACCAGGCACGATCAACATCGTCCAGGTCGGCAAAAAGTCGTTCAAGGGCACCAAAGCTCACGTGAACATCACCGGCTACCGGATCAAGATCGACAGCTGCGCGGGCCAGTCGTTCATTCGTTCGTACGCGACGTTCACCAGTTCCACCGACGACACCGAAGACGTGGTGACCTACCTCGGCGTCACCCGAGCCGTCTGATGGAAAGGCCCACAAGGACCATGCATCGTTTAGCCCTCGCGGCTGCCGGTCTGCTGCTCGCCGTTGGAACCGCTCCGATGACCCTGGCCGAACCGCCACTCGACCCCGCGGTGCCACCGCCCCCGCCCGGGGTCGCGGAAGTCGTGCCGGTCGCCAACAACATCCCCCCAGCGCCCCCGGTCGACACCGGCGCCGTCGCGTCCGAGGTGCCGGGTATCGCCACGACGCTCGACGGCCGGACGCTGACGGTGGCGGCGAAGGACGAGACGCAGTTGCCGGTCGCTCCGCTGACGACGTCACTATCGGCCCGTGACTGGCTGGTAGGTGGCACCTTCACTGGCGCCACCACCGGTTCGGTGGCCGGCGGAACGTTAGACGTCGGCTACCAGATCGGCTGCGGGGTGGAGATGGACAAGGTCAAGCTGAACGGCGGCCTGACCGGTGTTCTCGGCAACACCAACTTCGGCGGAGCCGGCGTTATCCTGCCGCCCTCGATTGCTGTGCAGGGCCTGGGCCAGATCGAGGTCCTGCCGCGACCCGGCACGATAACCAATGTGAGTGTGACCAAGAAGACCTTCAAGGGCACCTCGGCACGGGTCACCGTCCGTGACATCCACATCAAGGTGGACAACTGCGTCGGCGCCTCATCGCTACGCTCTTACGCGATTCTGACCAGTTCCAACACCGATGACGACGACATCGTGGCGTACTACGGCGTCACGAAGGTCTTCTGATCGCGGTGATCCAGCGCGCGCTCGCCGGACTCGTCGGGGTGCTGGTGACCCTTGCCGGGTCGGGTATCGCGGCCGCTGAACCCGACCCGCCGCCGGAACCCGCGCCCACCGGACTACCGGCCGAAGTCATTGCGCCGCCGCCTGATCCGTTCGCAGCGGCGTCCGAGCAGTCCAAGTCCGATCAGATCGGCGCGCTCGCCGATCTGTTGAGCGCGGGGGTTGCAGGCTCTCCGGCCGAGGCACTCAACCAGGGCGTGGGCCTGAGCGCGCCTCCGCCCGTTGATCCGCTGGCCGCAGCGGGGTTGTTGTATCCGCAGTACTACCGGATGCCCTCCGGGGAGATGGCATCGCCGTACGCGTTGCAGACCGATGTGCCGGCCGGTCCATTCGCCCGGATCGACGCGTTCAGAGGCGTGCACGCGCTGATCCACGGCGGCCTTGGCCGGATGCCGGGCGGTGAACTCGGCCTACCATTGGCGGGCACCGCCCCTGCACCGGGCACCAACCTTCCGCCCGGACTCGAACAGTTCTACGTCGGTCCTGACCCGGACCCACTGCTGCCGACATCACCGGTGCCGCCAGAGGGCTGAGGCGCGGTGGGCTTCCCGCCTTCGCCGGCTGCCCCGGCGTGCCCGCCCTGTGGTGAGGTCCGGCGCGCCTGGTTCCGATGGAACCGCGGGAGTCGCCAGATTAGGGAACGACAGTGACGGCGCACCTCAGCCCCGGTGCGCCGCTCAATCGGGCGTCCGCGGTCACGAGTGCACAGTCGAGCTGCTCCGCGAGGGCGACGTACATCGCGTCGTAGGCCGAAATCGTCTGACGTAGTTCCCATATCCGCTCGATCAGCGGGCCCGCGGCATAACGAATCAATCCGATGCGGCTCCACGCGTTCACGCAGCGCGCGCCATCGTCAGCGGTCAGCGTCCCGGCGCCGACCAATCGGCGCAGTGCACTGAGAACCTCGGCATCGACGAGATGGGGCGCGTGCAATGACTCTGCCGCGACGAGAAGACGCGCCTGCCCGTCATTGAGCAATGCCTGGACGGCTGCCGACGCGTCGAGGACGATCATGTCCGATCGGCGTGTACCGACTGCACGATCGACGCCGCGGGGACGCGCAGATCCGGCAGTGTCGCGACCAACGCGGCATTGTCGACGCGACGGGTTGCGGCGTCGAGTTCACGAACCGCAACGGCGGTCACCGACATCTTCGAGTCACGCGCCAGTTTTTCGAGGCGGTCTACTACCTCGTCCGGGACATTGCGGAGATAAAGGGTTCGCATGCGGCCATGATACTCGAATGCTTGCATCGAGCTAGCGTGAAGCTAGCGCAACCGTCAATCAACACGGCAATCACGCGGTGGTGGCCGAGGTCGTCTGGACTTCCAGAGCACGGTCTTCGATGGTGGGCGTGAGGTATTGGACCGGCATGGCAGCCAGGGGGGCCTCGCGGAAATCACGGCGCGCACTCAAGCCGCTGCGCGCCGAATAGCCGATTTCCAACCGAGTGACGTTAG
>SYAA01000423.1 GCA_005789055.1 Actinomycetota bacterium | reverse complement strand
GCGCGGTAGGTCAGGTTGATTTCGCGGTAGGTCAGCCCGGCCGACGTGCCGTCGGTGTGCAGGTGGTCGACGTTGGCATAGACGGTGAAGTGATCCGCCTTCTGAATAACACCGAAGGTGAAGCAGTCCCACTCCAGGGTGCCCGGCGTTGCCGTCTGCACGAGGGTGCGAATGGCGTCCTGATCCAGGAAACCAAGCGCAGTCGGGACGAACTCGAGGCGATCAGCGTTGTCAACGGTCCGACGGGTGATCGACTCAGCGGTCACCTCGAAAGCGCTGTGGTAAGTGTCGTGGCGACGAATGTGAGCGTTGATCGCGTCGGTCATCGCAGCGATGTTGCACCAGCCGTCGATGTCCCAGGTGGCCATGATCAGCCGCGGGACTTCCCGGCCGCTGACTTTAGCCTCGTAGGCCGTACGCAGATGCTGCGCCTGCTGAAAGCTCGGCGCCAACGGATCAATCTCGGCCCGGGCAATGAACTCCCGACTGGCCGGCGATGCCGTCCACGTGGTCACCGGGCCACGTCCTGGAGTCCAGGAACCGTGGGAAGCGATGACGACCATTTCAAACTCCTTACGCTGAAGTAGTTACTTCTATCGCTGAACGTAGAGACTGCTGAACGGCCTGTCGTGCTTGTGATCGCAAACCGTGAAGTGTGCGTTACACCGACTTTTGCGCATTACGCTCATGAGTCGGCCGGACAGCACATGCGCCATAGTTGACCTGCCGTTCCGTACTTGCGGTTACGCTTCCGACGCTGCGCGGCAGCGCCGGATCGATGCTCCGATCCGGCATTTCACTCCCCGGAAAAGAGAGTCACGCTCATGGACGCCCGAATGATTCGTGTCACCGCGGCGGCTGGCGGCCTCGCGATCGCCGCCACCCTCGTCGGCGGCTGCTCCCAAACCAAGGAAACCGCTAAAGAGGCGGCGTCGAGTGTGTCGAGTGTGTCCTCGGCGGCCAGTGCCGCGGAGACGGCGGCCAGCAGTGCGGTCGGAGAGGCCGGTTCCCAGGCTGCTGCCGCTGGAGATGTGACAACGCTTTACTATCCGGACGAATCAACGGCGATGTTCTCCGTCGACGCTCCCGCGGATTGGGTGGTGACCGGGATCGAACAGGTCGGCGATTTCGGCACCATCGAGAGCGAGAGCGGTTCGGTGCTCGAATTCCGCGCGCAGAACTACGACACCGAAGTCGAAGCCGAGGCTGAGGCCGGCGCGATCGTCGAGTCGACCTTCGAATTTCTCAAAGAGAACTACACCGACGTCAAACTCGACGATCCCACCGATACCGTGGTGCAGGGCAGGCCCGCCATGGAGTTGACGGGCACCGGAAAGGATAAGGACGGGAACGCGGTTCAGTTCTTATCCGCGGTGATAGCACTCGGTCCGCTATCGGTAGCCGAGATCTGGGCCGCCGTTTTCCCCCAGGACAACGGCGATCTCGCGGCCGCGGAGGCGACGCTCGCCTCATTCATGCCGGCGGGTTAATCACCAGCCTCAACCAGCAAAAAACCCGAAACCTTATGGTCTCGGGTTTTTTGCTGTGGCGCTAAGGGGATTCGAACCCCTGACCCCCACACTGCCAGTGTGGTGCGCTACCAACTGCGCCATAGCCCCAGGTGTGTCGAAACTACACCACCGCCACACCTGCCTCAAAAAGCACTCAGGGCAACTCCCCCGCCGCCTCGGGCCCCAAAGCCCGCACCGGCGTGTGCTCCAGGGGCGATTGATCGCGGGTTTCCGGGGCGAACATCCAACCGATCGACGCCACCACCAGGATGGCCCCGCTGATACCGAACGCCCACCCGTAAGAAAGCTGCTGGGCGATCAACCCGACCCCGAACGAGCCGACGATCGAGCCGAAGTCCGACATCATCTGGAACGCCGCGATCGCCGTACCGCCGCGCGCCTTGCCGATGATGTCGGCAACAGCCGCCTGCTGCGGGGAGCTGTAGACCCCGGATGCGGCCCCGGCCACCAACGCCTCAATGAAGAACACCGGCAGCGAGTGGGTTAGGCCGAGCGCCGCCGTTGAAATGCCGGACAGCGCCAACCCGGCGATGAGCAGTGGCTTTCGCCCGATCCGGTCTGAAAGCCGGCCGCTGTACATCACCATGGACACATTCCCGATGGCGAATGCGGCCAGGGCCAGCCCGGCGACGTTACGTGGCTGCCTGTCGAGTACCTCCTCGACGAAAAGCGGTACCAGGGCGAACCGCAGACCGAATAAGGACCAGCCGGTGGCGAAATTAGACAGCAGTGACGCCCGATAGGCGCGGTGCCGCCATGCGACCCGTACGGTGACCATCGGCTCATCGGAATCAGCCGGGGCGCCCAGCGGAGACTTGCGCAGACCGACCGTCACCACCGTCGCGGCCACCATCAGCAGGGCGCCGTACATCAGGAACGGGGCGCGCAAACCGAGTCCCGCAGTGAGACTGCCCAGTACCGGGCCGGCCACCGAGCCGGACAGGAACGCCCCGGCGAACAACCCGGCCGCCCGGCCGCGGGCGTCGGGCGGGCTCATCCGGATCATCAGGCCAAGCGCGGACACGAAAAACATCGTCGAGCCGATCCCGCCGATCGCCCGGAACACCAGCAGCTGCCAGTAGCTCTG
>SYAA01000422.1 GCA_005789055.1 Actinomycetota bacterium | reverse complement strand
TGATCTTGTGGGGCCCAACGTGACCTTGACCGCGTCGGCGAGGGCATTGAGGCCCCGCTCGAGGCCGCGGCGGGCCTCTTCGTCGTACGCAATTATCTTGGACATTGCGAAGTGATTCCTCCGATTAGCGGGTGACACGTTCTTGAGTCGGGCCCAGTGCCCGCGACGGACGACCGCGGCTGTGTTGGCAGCGGTCTCACCGTCCCGACCTAGCACTCACCGGTCGTGAGTGCCAACCTCATTCTTAGCACTCGCCCATGCCGAGTGCAAGATTGTTCACCCACGGTGTACCGAGCGTTCGACACGCGTCGGCATCGCAGTCCACCCGGATCAGGTTGCATTAGAGTCCGATCCGATTGGGAGGGAGGCCTGCGGGTGCGGGCAGTCGAGGCGCCCAGCACCCGGGCGTTGCGGGGCTGGCAACGGCGGGCCCTGGTGCGCTATCTGTCGGCCAAACCACAGGATTTTCTCCTGGTGGCAACGCCGGGAGCAGGCAAGACAGCGTTCGCATTGAGGATCGCCGGCGAACTTCTGGCCGACGGCACGGTCGAACGGATCACCGTCGTGGTGCCCACCGAACACCTCAAAACCCAGTGGGCGGCGGCAGGTTCGGTGGCGGGGATCGCCCTGGATCCACGGTTCTCCAATTCCAATGCCGCCACCTCGGAGGACTATCACGGAGTCGTGGTGACCTACGCCCAGGTGGCCAGCCACCCGATGCGCCACCGCGTGCGCACCGAGAACCGCCGGACGCTGGTGATTTTCGACGAGATCCACCACGGCGGCGACGCCAAAAGCTGGGGCGAGGGAATTCGGGAGGCGTTCTCCGACGCCACCCGGCGGCTGGGCCTGACCGGCACGCCGTTCCGCAGCGACGACAGCGCCATCCCTTTCGTCACCTACTCCCCCGACGAACAGGGTCTGGCCCGCTCGATGGCCGACCACACCTACGGCTACTCCGATGCCCTGATCGACGGGGTGGTGCGACCGGTGATCTTCCTGGCCTACTCCGGGGAGGCGCGCTGGCGCAACAACGCCGGCGAAGAGTTCGCGGCTCGTCTCGGCGAGCCGCTGAGTGCGGAGCAGACGGCGCGCGCCTGGCGCACGGCGCTGGATCCGGACGGCGAGTGGATGCCCGCGGTGATCAGTGCGGCCGACACCCGGCTGAGCCAGTTGCGCGATGGTGGCATGCCGGACGCCGGCGGCATGGTGATCGCCTCCGACCAGAGCGCCGCCCGCGCCTACGCCACGCTGCTCACGGCGATCACCGGCGAGGCACCGACGCTGGTGCTCTCCGATGACCCGGGTTCATCGGAGCGGATCAGCGAGTTCACCGCGGGTACCAGTCGGTGGCTGGTCGCGGTGCGAATGGTCTCCGAGGGTGTCGACGTGCCGCGTCTGGCGGTCGGCGTCTACGCGACCAGTGCCTCGACACCGCTGTTCTTCGCGCAGGCTGTCGGCCGGTTCGTCCGCTCCCGCACCGCCGGGGAAACCGCCAGCATCTTCCTGCCGTCGGTGCCGTCGCTGCTGCAGTTGGCCAGTGAACTCGAAGCGCAGCGCAACCACGTGCTGGGCAAGCCGCACCGCGACTCGCTGGGCTTGGACGATCCGGCCGAGCGCCAGCGCACCGAACCGGCCGAAGCCGACGGTTTCGAGTTTCTGGGTTCCGATGCCGAACTCGACCAAGTCATCTTCGACGGCTCGTCATTCGGAACCGCAACTCCGGCCGGCAGTGACGAGGAGGCGGACTATCTGGGCATCCCCGGTCTGCTCGACACGGCCCAGATGCGAGATCTGTTGCGCCGCAGGCAAGAAGAGCAGCTTGCGACCCGGTCGGCGTCAGGCCTGCCCGCTCCGCTGTCTACCCACCGGCAATTGGGCGAGTTGCGCCGCGAACTGAACACTCTGGTCGCAGCGATCCACCACCGCACCGGCAAGTCTCACGGCTGGATCCACAGCGAGTTGCGCCGTATGTGCGGCGGCCCACCTGTTGCAGCCGCCAACACCGAGCAGCTTTCGGAGCGGATCGAGAACCTTCGCAGTTGGCGAAGTATGTGATCTGCCCCGGTCTGAATCACAGCCCCAACAGCGCCGGCAGATCGGCTACCGAATCGATCACGTGATCAGGCTGCATGGCGAATTGGTCGGTGGCCCAACGATCCAAAGCGGGTTGACGGAACTTTCCGGTCCGCACCAGCACGCCGGTCATTCCGACCACCTGAGCGGGCAGCACGTCGTTGTTGAGATCGTCGCCGACCATGTGCATCTCTTCGGGATCGACACCGATCCGCGCGGCCGCGGCCACGAAGCCGACCGGGGCGGGCTTTCCCACCGCCGTCACCGACCGCCCCGACGCTTCTTCCAACCCGAGCACATACATTCCGGTATCAACGAGCAATCCCGCATCGGTTTCCCACGCGGTGCTGCGGTGCATCGCCACCACCGGCACGCCTGCGGTCATCCACTCGTAGACCCGGCTCAGCGTCCGATGGTCGTACTCCGGGCCGGCCCCGCCGAGGATGACGACATCCGGTGTGGCGCCCGGGGCCAGCGAGTCGACGATGTCCACGCCGGGCATGTCGGAGGCGATGTCGCCGCTGTTGACCACGAAACAACGGGCCCCTGGGTAGTGCGCGCGGACGTGGTCGGCGGTCAGCAGCGCGGCGGTGATGATCTCCTCGGGCCGCACGTTCATTCCGGCCGCCGACAGGGCGGAGGCGATCTGCAGACGGGTCAATGTCGTGGTGTTGGTCAGGTACGACCGCGGAATCCGATGCTCGTCGAGGGTCCGCAGGGTCGCCGCGGCGCCGGGTATGGGTCGCCAGGAGGTCACCAGAACTCCGTCGATGTCGAACAGCACTCCGCCGACGGCCATGTGCAGAGATTAGGCCCACCCGA
>SYAA01000421.1 GCA_005789055.1 Actinomycetota bacterium | reverse complement strand
TCATGAACTCCGCCCAGCGACCCTCGGGCAGGTCGGTGATGGCGTCGCGGCCCTCGAGCAGGGCTTGCCACATTTCGTCGGGCGTATTCATCTCGCCGGGGAACCGGGTGGCGAGTCCAACGATCGCGATGTCGGCGACCTCGCGGGTCCGGGTCCAGTCTTCGTCGGGATCTATTGCCTCGAGTTCGGGCTCGCCCTCGATGATGACCGTCGCCAGCGACTCGATGGTCGGATGCCGAAATGCGATCGTCGCGGTCAGGGTGACGCCGGTGAGATCCTCGATGTCGCTGGCCATTGCCACCGCGTCCCGCGAGGACAGCCCGAGTTCGACCATCGGGGTGGACTCGTCGATGGTGTCGGCCGGTTGCCCGGTGGCGTTGGCCACCCATTCGCGCAGCCACCCGCGCATCTCGGGAATCGACATGCCGGCGCGAACCGGGGTGTTCGCGGCCTCCGCCTCGGCGGAACTCGGTTCGGCGACGTCGTCATCAGACGGAGGGACTTCGGTCATTGGGCCTCGTCGGGGAAGGCGTTGGCCGTCGTCCCGTTGTGCAGACTGCCGTCGAGGTATGCCGAACGGCAGGCTCGCCGCCCGATCTTTCCGCTGGACGTGCGGGGGATGGCGCCCGCCGGCGTGAGCAGAACGTCACGCACGGTCACACCGTGCCGCACCGCGATCGCGGCGCGGATGGCGTCGCTGATCGGCTCGACGTCGAGCTTGTGGGATCCGGCGGATCGCTCCCCAACGATGACCAACTGCTCGGAGGTGTCCGCCGGATCGCGCTTGAGACCCGCGTGCGCGTTGGCGAACACCTCGTCGGGCAACTGGTTGGCGGGAACCGAGAAGGCCGCGACATAGCCGGTGCGCAGTGCCTTGCTGGCCTCCTGCGCGGAGTACTCCAAATCTTGCGGATAGTGGTTTCGCCCGTCGATGATCACCAGATCCTTGACTCGGCCGGTGATATAGAGGTCACCGTCGTGGTAGGCGCCGAGATCACCGGTGCGCACCCATGTCGCGTCGTCCGTCGCGCCGTCGGCGTGGGACGGACTGGTCCGGGACTTGAGAATGTTCTGGAATGTCGCGACGGTCTCCTCGGGCTTATTCCAGTAGCCGGTGCCCATGTTCTGACCGCTGATCCAGATCTCGCCGATCTGTCCGTCCGGTAACTCGCTGGCGGTCTCATGGTCGACGATCGCCGCCCACTCGGCGATGCCGATCTTGCCGGCGGATGCTTGGGCGACGGCGCTGACCGACTCTGCGGGCACCTCGACGAAGCGGTGAGCATTGAGTTCGTCGCGGTCGACGGTGACGATCTTGGGGGCTTCACCGGCGGGCGTCGTGGACACGAACAACGTCGCCTCGGCCAGGCCATAGGACGGCTTGATGGCCCGCGGCGGAAACCCGAATGGCGTGAACGCCTCGTTGAACCGACTGACGGTCGCCGCCGAAATCGGTTCGCTGCCATTGAGAATCGCCTTGATGTTGGACAGATCCAAGGGCGGTTCACCGTCGCGCGGCAGTCCGCGCGCCGCGGCATGATCAAACGCGAAGTTCGGTGCCACCGAGATCACGCCGCCTTCGTCCGACGGTTTGCGGGCCATCTCCCGGATCCAGCGGCCCGGTCGGCGCACAAAGGCTGCGGGAGTCATGAAGGTGAAGAAGTGACCGATCATCGGCGACAGTAGCGCGGTGATCAGGCCCATGTCATGGAAGAACGGCAGCCAGCTGACGCCGCGGTCGCCCTCTTCGCCCTCGAGTGCCTCGATCACCTGCACCACGTTGGTGGCCAGGTTCAAGTGGGTGATCTGCACGCCGGTCGGAATTCGGGTGGACCCGGAGGTGTACTGCAGATAGGCAATGCTCTCGTGGTCGGCCTCCACCGGTTCCCACGTCGCACCCACCTCGTCAGGAACCGCATCAACCGCGATGACCCTGGGCCGTTCGTTCGCCGGCCGGGTCCGGAAGAACTTGCGCACGCCCTCGGCGGCCTCGGTGGTCGTCAGGATCGCCGTCGGCGCGCAGTTGTCCAACACCGCGTGCAGGCGGCCGACGTGACCGGGTTCGGACGGGTCGAACAACGGCACGGCGATCCGGCCGGCGTAGAGCGTTCCGAAGAATGCGATGAGGTACTCGAGGTTCTGCGGGCACAGAATCGCCACTCGGTCACCGGGCTGGGTGACCTGCTGCAGGCGAGCCGCCACGGCACGGTTTCGGGCACCGAAGTCGGCCCAGCGAAGGTCGTGTGCGACGCCATCGCGTTCGGTGGAGAAATCCAGGAATCGGTAGGCGAGTTTGTCGCCGCGGACTTTTGCCCACCGCTCGACGTGTCTGACCAGGCTGGCGCCCTCCGGAAACACGATCCGGCCGTCCTTGATGAACGGGTTATGGAATGGCATACCACTCTCCTGTCAGAACGCACCCCGGCGTCGGGCCGCCCTTTGGGGTCCGGGCAAGCCGTGCGCGGCATCGGTGGCAAGCCACCCGGATGGTACCGGGAATCGGGCGTTCACCGGTGTGCCGACATGGTTTCAGCGGTCCCCAACGGACCGGCGTTAATCAGGCCTTATTTTCCTCTTAATGTTAGTCCCACTGCGGTGCCGTCGCCAAATCCCCGCGCACTGCGGCGCGCCGGGCTATCCGTGCGCCGGACGTGGTGCGTTCTCAATCAAGCTGCGGGCCCATCCCTGCGTCCATGCCGTCGAGGTCAACCCGTCGAGATTCCAGAACTCCGGCGTGTTGTACATCGCATGAACCGGTTGGCCGGCGCCGCCGGCCAGCACGTTGAGTGTCTTGGGCAGGTTGGCGATGTTGAAGGCGGACTGCGGGGCTGCGCAGATCAGATCGCCGCGGGCACAGATCTGGTTGGTGCGGTTGTTGAGGGCGCCGAAACCTCCCGGCCGCTGTCCACTCATGGTCAGGCCCAGGGCCGACAGGGCTGGAACCTCGGCCAGGGTGATCTCGGCGCCCTGGCCCGGTGGGTTGGGACCGATTTCCTGGCCTTCTCCGGGCTGACGGCGGCCATCGGCGATCAACGTGACGCCCAGGACCAGGTCCTCGTCGACCGGTCCGCGGCCGTTGCCGATGTCGCTAGCCAGGTCTCCGGCGATCACGGCGCCCTGGGAGAATCCGACCAGCACGTAACTGGTCAGCGGACAGCGATCATTCATTGCCGTCATGGCAGCCACGGTGGCCCTCGTGCCCTCCGCGCGGCTGTCGTTATAGGACATCTGCTTGTCCGCCGACAGCGGATTACCGAACTGGGCGGTGTAGGGAACGGTGTAGACCTCCACCCGATCCCGGCCAAACTGCTCCATGATCGGCCGGGAGACGTTGAGCAGCAACGCAATCGGGAACTGCACCGGGTTCAGCGGGTCGTCAGACGGCGAGGACTCCCAGGTACCCGGGATGGCGATGAGGTTGACGTCGGGACAACTCGCGTCCTGGAAGGCCGGGCGCGGCTTGCGCTCCGGCTGGCTGGTAGGCGGCACGGCGGACGGTGGGATCGCGGTTGTCGCCGGTCCGGGCCGGCGGACGATGATGACGATGACCGCGACCACCAAGGCCACCACGACGGCCACCGCCGCCGCGGCGATCAGTGCGAGAATTCGGTGGCGCCTGCGGCGGTCAGTCTTTCGGGATTTCCGGACCATGCTTGATGAAACTGTGTCTCAGCAGAGCCGCTGGCCGGCGATGCGAATGTAGCCGTCGATGGCCGCGTCGGCACCGATGACTGTGGCTGACTGCGGCTTGGAGGCATTGGCGTCGGCGATGTCGCTGCGCACCATCGGCGCGACGTACTCCCGAACCGCTTCGGGACTCTGGCCGGCGGCACGGGCCTGGCATACGTAGGACCCGATGCTCAGCGCCCGTAACTGCGTGGGCGGATCGATTCCCGCCTCGACCAGAGCGTCGAGATAGCCGCGCTGGATCGAGGTCAGTTCCAGCTTGGCCGACTGCGATCCGGGGTCCGGCGCGGCCGCGGTGGCATCGCCACCGACCGACCCGGGGGTCTGTTCGGAAGGCAGGACCACCGTGCTCATCAGGTCCGGTCCGGTACTGCAACCCGTCAACAACCACGCCGCCGGAGCGATCAGGCCGGCCACCGCGACGACACGGGTTGGCACGAGTCGTTCGTACGCGACCCAGCGGCGTCCACCCAGACCTGAAAGTTTGCTGAGCGAACCGCTATTCGAGCGTTGCACTCCGTCACAGTACCGCTTGTGGGTAAGCTCATGCACCCTTGCGAGATTGCGGATGGCTAACAGATCCCCCACGAAAGTCCCCACGAAAGTCCCCTAAAGAAGTCCCGAAGATCCCCATGAAGTCTCGGCAAGCTTCCCGCGCGAGTCGCTATTGGATCGCTGCCGTGACGTCATTCGCGAGTGCGCCCAGTGCAGCCGACCAACTTCCCCAGTCATGGTTGCCCGCGGCCGGGAAGTCGAAGTATCCGTTCTTTCCGCCCAGGGAGCGGTAGTGCGCGTAGAACGTCCTGTTGCTGCCTTGGGCTTGATCGCAGAAGCCGATCATTGCGGCCGGATCAGTGCAGGTGACGGCTTGCGGGCTGTACACCCACAGCCGGGTGTTGTTGGCGACCAGCAGGTTGGCATGCACGTTCGGATCGCGGAACTTCCAGCGGCCGAGCTGCGGGGCACCCCACATCGCCTCGACAGTCGCGCCACTGGCGTTGATGCCGTTGGAAATCGCACCGTTGAGCTGGGTGTTGGACGGGGTCAAAAAGCCCGACATCGAACCGGCGAAACTGTAGCGATCGGGGTGGAAGGCGGCCATCGTCACCGCGCCCAGCCCGCCCTGGGACGCACCGACGATGCCGTGCCCGTTGGGCGCAAGACCCTTGTTGGCCGCCAGCCAGTTGGGCAGTTCATCGGCCAGGAAGGTCTCCCACTGCTTACTGCCGTCGCGTTCCCAGTTGGTATAGAGGCTGTACGCACCGCCGGCGGGAGCGGCGACCGAGAGTCCACGGCCGCCGAGGGTGCCCATCGCGTTGCCCAATGTCACCCAGTTGCTCACGTCAGGGGCGGCGTTGAAGGCGTCGAGCAGCACTACCGCATGCGGGCCGCCGCCTTGGAAGGCCACCGGGATGTCTCGGCCCATCGCGCCCGACGGCACCATTAGGTACTCCACGCCCGCCGCTGCGGCGGTCGGCGCCGCTGCGCCCCACCC
>SYAA01000060.1 GCA_005789055.1 Actinomycetota bacterium | reverse complement strand
GTTGTCGATAACTTTGGTCAGTCCTGAATCGAAGATCGAGCTGTGCGGGTCGGTGACGATGTCGCTGGAGACGATGGGGGCGTCGTAGTACTTCAGGATGCCTTTCATCGGCCCGTCGGCAGCAGCTTTGAGCGCGGCGTTGATCTCGGCGACGGTCGCGCCTTTCTTCAACTCCACGGTCAGATCGGTGACCGACCCGGTCGGGATCGGCACCCGCAACGCGTAGCCGTCCAACTTGCCCTTCAATTCGGGTAGCACCAGGCCGATGGCTTTGGCGGCGCCGGTGGAGGTCGGAACGATGTTCAGCGCGGCGGCCCTGGCCCGGCGCAGGTCCTTGTGCGGGGCGTCCTGGAGGTTCTGGTCCTGGGTATAGGCATGAATGGTCGTCATCAGGCCGCGGACGATTCCGAACTCGTCGTTAACCACCTTCGCGAGCGGCCCAAGACAGTTGGTGGTGCAGGAGGCGTTCGAGATGACGTTCTGGCTGCCGTCGTACTTATCGTCGTTGACGCCGAGCACGATGGTGATGTCCTCGTCCTTTGCCGGAGCGGAGATGATCACCTTCCTAGCGCCGGACTCCAGATGGCCGCGCGCCCGGGCATCGGTGAAGATACCGGTGGACTCGATGACGACATCGACGCCGAGATCGCCCCACGGAATCGCGGCCGGCCCCTCCTTGACCTCGAGCGCCCTCACCCGCCGGGTACCGATGACCAAAGCGTCACCGTCAAGGACGATATCCTCGGGTAACCGGCCCAGGATGGAGTCGAATTTCAGCAGATGCGCCAGCGTGGCGTTGTCGGTGAGGTCGTTGACGGCGACGATCTCGATGTCGGCGGCCTTGCCTTCGATCTGCTGGGTTGCCAGGGCCCGGTAGAAGTTGCGTCCGATACGGCCGAAACCGTTCACGCCAACCCGGATCGTCACGTCATGTCTCCTCTAGTCGCTGCTAGCTTTCCCGGCGAACCGAGCGTTCGAGCGGTTCGCTGTGCCAGCCTAGTAGCGCGATGACCCCGCCGGGCCAGGAACCCTGTCCCCGGTTCCGGTACCTGAGCGCGGGGGGTGCTCGGGACCTGACCGCGTACCGTACGGGCATGGGTTTGCCGCTGAATTTCGACCGTGACGTCGACCGGCTGCGGGAGCGGCTGGGTCGAGGCCTGTTCACGATGGTCGCCGGACCCGAGGGCCCCCGTAACCGGACCCGGATCCACGAGGCTCCCGGCCCGCGCTGGTTCGCCGAAGACCGGCCGATTCGCCGCGTGCATGGTGATGCCTCCATGTTCGTCGGCGGCCTGCGAGCGCTTCTGCTGCAGTCTTTACATCCGCTGGCGATGGCCGGCGTCGCGCAACATTCCGACTACCGTGGCGACCCCTGGGGGCGGCTCCAGCGCACCAGCACCTTCCTGGCCGTCACCACCTTCGGCACCGCCACCGACGCCCGGCGCGCGGTCGACAAGGTCCGCGGCATCCACCGGCGCGTGCACGGCACGGCGCCCGACGGCCGTGCCTACCGGGCTGACGACCCCCACCTGCTGCAGTGGGTCCACATCGCAGAGGTGGACAGCTTCCTGCTGGCCTATCAGCTTTACGGGGCCGCTCCGCTCGATCAGGATGGCCGCGACGCCTACGTCGCCGACACCGCCCGCGTTGCCGCCGCACTCGGCGTTCTCGACCCGCCGCGCACCGAAGCCGAACTGCGGGCGCGAATCGCGGACTACCGCAGCGAGTTGCGCAGCACCGAGGCCGCCCGCGAAGCGGCCCGCTTCCTCTTGGTCACTCCCCCGCTTCCACTGATGGCTCGCCTGCCCTACGGGGTCATCGCTGCGACGTCGGTGTCCATGCTGCCCGCGTGGGCACGTCTGCCGCTGCGGCTTCCGTATCTGCCGCCGGTGGAAGCCACCGCGATTCGGCTATCGGGGCGCGTTCTGGTGAGCGGAATTCGCTGGGCGCTGGAGGCCGATCAACCAGAATCGCTTGCGGCACAGTAAGTTCAGCGCTGGGTTCTCCCCGTGTGTCCGCTGATCAGGCGTCGTCGAGAAGATCCGGGGTGACCGCCGATTCGGTGTCGGGAATCCCGTCCTGCTTTGCCTTACGGTCGGCCATCGACAACAGGCGCCGGATGCGCCCCGCGACGGCGTCTTTGGTCATCGGCGGATCGGCGAGCCGTCCCAGCTCTTCGAGGGAGGCCTGCCGATGCTCCACCCGCAAACGTCCGGCGGCCGCCAGATGGTTCGGCACCGTGTCGGCGAGGATATCCAAGGCCCGCTCGACCCGCGCGGCCGCGGCAACTGCGGCACGGGCCGAACGGCGCAGATTGGCATCGTCAAAATTGGCCAGCCGGTTGGCGGTTGCCCGGACCTCGCGCCGCATCCGACGCTCCTCCCAGGTCAAACGGGTGTCCTGGGCGCCCATCCGGATGAGTAGATTGCCGATGGCCTCCCCGTCGCGCACCACGACCCGGTCGATGCCACGGACTTCACGGGCTTTCGCACTGATACCCAGCCGCCGGGCGGCACCGACAAGTGCCAGCGCAGCCTCCGGTCCCGGACAGCTGACCTCCAGGGCCGACGAGCGACCCGGCTCCGTCAGCGAGCCGTGCGCAAGAAAGGCGCCGCGCCAGGCCGCCTCGGCGTCGCCGACGCTTCCGCCGACCACCTGGGCGGGAAGTCCGCGTACCGGACGTCCACGCATATCGAGCAGTCCGGTCTGCCGTGCCAGCGCCTCGCC
This sequence comes from Actinomycetota bacterium, assembly GCA_005789055.1. Taxonomy (GTDB): domain Bacteria; phylum Actinomycetota; class Actinomycetes; order Mycobacteriales; family Mycobacteriaceae; genus Mycobacterium. The sequence continues at coordinate 942 of SYAA01000060.1, read as the reverse complement.
GTCCTTGGCTACCCGGACCACGTAGCGCGTGCTCTTTCGGATGCCGCTGGCCGACAGCACGTGCACGGCGGCGCTGTAACCGTAAAGGTCATGGATGTCCTTGCGCAGTCGGCGGGCGATGCTCCCGAGATCCACCTCGGCTTCAACAACCACCCGGCCCGCCACGATATGCAGGCCGCCGGCGAAGCGCAGCAGTGCCGCCACCTCGGCCCGGCGGGCGCTCACCGAGTTGACCACCAGACGACTCAGTTCGTCCTTGACCTCAGCTGTCATCGCCACGGGGCGTCACCTCTTGTTCCATCTCCTGCTCGTGGGCCCGCGGTCGGTACGGTGATGGTCGGAGCCTCTCCACCCCGCAAGCAGGCATCCAATGCCGAGGCCAGCTTCGCCGGGTCATGTAAAGGTGTACCAGGTCTGGAAACTCCGGCAAAGGCAACCGTGGCATTCAACAGGGCCGCTGTGCGGCGAAGTTGATCGCGTTCACGCTCTGCGGGCACACTGGCCGCGTCGACGATGATGTCGTCAACGGTCAATCCCGGAGCATGCTGGGCCAGCACGTGGATATGCCGCTCCGCCGAAAACCCCGCCGTCTCACCGGGTTCGGCGGCAAGGTTCAGCACTAGCGCACGGCGAGCGGTCGATGACTTCAGCGCGTCGGCCAACGCCGGAACCAGGACGTGCGGGATGACACTGGTGAACCAACTGCCCGGTCCGAGCACCACCAGGTCGGCGGCCAGCACCGCGTCGACGGATTGTCGGGTTGCCGGCGGGTTGCCCGGCAGCAGGCGTACCCGCCGCACCTTGCCGGGCGTGGTGGCCACCGCGACCTGCCCACGGATCACCCGACTCATCCGCGGGTCACTCTCCAGTCCGGAAACATCGGCTTCGATCTGCAATGCCACCGGGCACATCGGCAGAACCCTGCCCTTCACCCCGAGGATG
>SYAA01000420.1 GCA_005789055.1 Actinomycetota bacterium | reverse complement strand
GCACCGGTTCCCAGCTCCCGAGCCGTACGGATCGCCTGCTCGCACGCACTCCGGACCACCTCCGTCCGGTCCGGGGCGCTCTGGCAGCCGATGCCAATCCGGGTCGACCCGGACAGCACCACCGACCAGTCGACGACCCGTCCGGCCCGCACCTCCCGATAGGTCACCGCCGGACGCCCGGCCACCTCGCCGGCCGCGCGGAAGCCGACGACAACCCCGGGAGTCGCAGCGGCGACCGCATCGCCGAGCACCTCGGCGGCCTGGGCCAGGGTGCTGCCCGGCGCGTAGGACGCAGTGATGTGCAGCGCGATGTCGGCATCGGTGGGTGAGTCCACCTGCACCCGCCGGGACCCGGACCCGGACCGCACCCGTTCGACGTTCCAGTGCAGCGGAACCTCGACCACGATCCGGCCCTCCACCAGGTGCACCGCCGCCGGTGCCGGTGCACCGCCGTCGGGCGTCGCGACGGCGGCACCGACAAACTCGCGCCCATCGGGCCGACCCAACTCGCGCCCATCGGGCAGAACCAGGGCTGCCAGTACCCCCGACGCGACCATGAACGCCGCGACGAGTCCGCGAATGCGTCGCCGGGCGGGGACGGCTCCGGCGATCGCGGCGACGTCGACGTCACGCGCAGACCGACCGCGGGCCGCCAGGGCGACCCGAAGCCCCTCCGCGGTCTGGGCCGACCCGGCGATCCCGGCTGGGGCATCGAGAAGAACATCGCCGGACTGGTCGGACTCCGCCGCAACCGCTGCGACCGATTCGATGTTCCCGCGGCCGAACACCCGCAGTCCTGGACCAGCCACGGCCACGAACTCCTCGGCGATCTCGATGACCGGTCCGACCGGGCCAGCAGCGCGGGCAACCTCGGACCTGCTGACCGCGAACACCTTCCGGGTCGCGCCCGACGACCGCACGACGAGGTCGATCCGCGCTCGCGACCACCAGGACGGGTGCACGATCACCACCGGATCCCGGGAATCGCCCAGGATCGACGACATCACAGCGCGCATGAGTGCGGCGACCGCGACCGGTCGCTCGTCGAACAGCGCCACGTCGTCGTCGATCCCGTCGAGGACCGCCGACACCATCGCCTCGTCGGGCCGATCGGCCGAGGGGCCACGCAACACCTGCACGCCTGCGGGGCCGACTTCGACGACCGTGACAGCGGTTGATCGCGGCACCCCGATGGTCGTCACCACCGCCTCAAAATAGAGCTCTCCGAACCCGGGGCACGCCGGGAATCCACAGGCGGGGTCCCCCACCGCCGCATCTGTACGATCGTTTCGTGACGTCAACCGTGTCCCTCCGCACTCGCGCAGGTGCGGCTACCTTCCTCGCTGCCGCCACGATCATCAGCGCGCTGCCCTCGGCGCCGCCCGCCAACGCGGTGGTGTGCAACGACATCGAAGTGGTGTTCGCCCGCGGTACCAGCGAGTTGCCCGGAATCGGCCGTGTCGGCGAGGCGTTCGTCAGCGATCTGGCGGCCCGGGTCGGCAACCGCAGCGTGGGGGTCTACGGCGTGAACTACCCCGCCAGCTACGACTTCCTGACCGCCGCAGACGGCGCCAATGACGCCAGCGCCCACATTCAGAACGTCGTTAACAACTGTCCCGGCACCAGGCTGGTGCTGGGCGGCTACTCACAGGGCGCGGCGGTCATGGACATCATCACCTCGGTGCCCTTCCCGGCGATCGGTTTCACTAATCCACTACCGCCCAACGTCCCCGACCGCGTTGCCGCAGTGGCGGTTTTCGGCAACCCGACGACAAGGATCGGCCTGCCACTGACATCGAGTCCGGTATACGGCACCCGCGCGATCGATCTCTGCAACGCCGGTGATCCGGTGTGCTCGAATGGCAATGACGTTCCAGCCCATCGCAGCTACGGCCCCGACGGACTCACAGGCCAAGCCGCCGCGTTTGTCGCCGGACTGCTCTAGGACCGGGCCAATGCGAATCCTCACCGCGCTTCTGACCACCGCCGCGCCAGCGGCGCTCATTGCTTTCGCGCCTACCGCCCACAGCGCGCCGTGCCCGGACGTGGAGTTGATCTTCGCCCGCGGCACCAGCGAACCGGTGGGCGCGGGTCGGGTGGGGCAGGCCCTCGCCAGCCAGTTGGCGCCTCAACTCGGCGGCCGCAGCCTCGGCATCTACGGCGTCAACTATCCGGCCACCTACGACTTCCTCGCCGCCGCCGACGGAGCCGCCGACGCCACCAACCGGATCGCGGCGATGTCGCAGCAATGCCCGTCGACCCGGTACGTCCTCGGTGGCTATTCCCAGGGCGCGGCAGTAGTCGACATGCTGGTGGGCATACCGCCGTTGGGCGACAAGATCGGCGAAATCGGATCAGCGCCACCGCTGCCGCCGATACTCGCCGACAAGGTGGCGGCCGTGGCGGTGTTCGGGAATCCCTCCGCCAAATTCGGCAAGCCGGTCTCGATCGCGATGATGCCCTTCGCGGGCAAGGGGATCGATTTGTGCAACGACGGTGACCCGATCTGCTCCCAGGGCCGCAATCCGTTCGCGCACACCAGTTACGAGAAGACCCCCCTGGTGGGCCAGGCTGCCGGATTTGTGTCCAGCTTGCTCTGAGCTGCATGAATCTGCCCTTGGCGGCGGCATCGAAGTTCCAGCTAGGATGGCGTGATGCACGTGAGACGGGTGAGCAGCGTGGTGTCGGTGATCTCCGGCGTCGCGGCCCTGTGGCTCGCCCCGCCGCCGGCGTCGGCCGCACCGTGCCCGCAGGTCGAGGTGATCTTCGCCCGAGGTCGAACCGAGCCACCGGGCGCCGGACAGGTCGGCAACGCGTTCGTCGATGCCCTGCGGTCGAAGACCGCCAAAAGTGTCGGCTCCTACGCCGTGAACTACCCGGCGGATACCGAGGTCATCCAGGGCGCCAATGACATGAGCAAACGCATCACCTACGTGGCGGCCAACTGCCCCGACACCGCCATGGTGCTGGGGGGCTACTCCCTCGGTGCCGCGGTCGCTGACATCGTGCTCGGCGCTTCTACGGCGATGTTCGGTTACACCAATCCCCTGCCGCCTCAGATGAGCGACCGCATCGCCGCGGTGGCATTGTTCGGCAACGGAACCATTCCCTTCTTCGGTCCGGTATCCGAAATCAGTCCACTGTATGGCGGCAAGACCATCGACCTGTGCACCGAAACCGACCCGATCTGCAGTGGAGGCCTCAATCCCGACGACCCCATCGGAGACTTCGTCGGCAACTGGTCGGCTCACCTGCAACCTGCCTACATTGACTCCGGCCTGGTTGATCAAGCCGCCGCCTTCGCCGCGGCACGCCTCTAGTCGCCGGAACGCACGTCCCGGGTCACAGCCGCTCGCGCAGCCAATTCTTCGTCGGGAGGATAGTCGACCGCCATCAGGGTTAGCCCTCGGGCGGGGGCAGCCGCAAAATCGCCGGAGCGCTCCCTGGCGGCCAATTGCGCTGCGCACCAGTCTGGTTCGCGCCGGCCCTCGCCGACCGCAAGCAGCGCGCCTACCAATGACCGCACCATCGACCAACAAAATGCATCCGCGGTGACGTGCGCGGTGACGAGGTCTGCGTTACGGATCCAGTCCAACCGCTGCAGTTCGCGGATGGTCGTCGCGCCCGGCCGGTGTCGGCAGAAGGCGGCGAAATCATGCAAACCCAGCAGTGAGCGCGACGCAGTCGCCATCGCGTCGATGTCCAGCGCTCGCGGCCACGGCGTGACGAAGCGGGAATCCTGTGGTTCCGCGCCGTGGGGTGCCAACGCCAGCCGATAAACGTAGTGCCGGCGCAGTGCTGAGAAGCGCGCGTCGAATCCCGCTGGTGCCCGGCTGATCTGGCGCACCCGGACATCGTCGGGAAGGAATCGGGCGAGCCTGCGCACCAGCGCTGCGAACTCGCCTTCGGAACGGTTGGCGCCCCGCGAGTAGGCATTGCTCAGCACACCGGAGTCAATATCGGTATGCGCCACCTGACCACTCGCGTGCACGCCGGCGTCGGTGCGTCCGGCGGCGAACAATCGCACGGGCGACCGAAACACGGTCGACAACGCCTCGTCGAGGACCCCCGCTACGGTGCGAACCCCGCTCTGGGCCGCCCAGCCGTGGAAGTCCGTGCCGTCGTAGGCGATATCGAGCCGGAGTCGCACCGGCCCGTCGTCAGGACTCGTCAGCCTCGGCCGATTCTTCGGCCGTTTGTGCATCGGCGATCGCCGCGTCTTCGGCTTCGATCTCCTCGAGTGGAGTCTCGACGGCGGCCACCGGGGCCGCGGCCTTCTTGGCGGCCTTGGTGGCCGCACGGCGCGCCCGATCGGCCTCGGAGGTGACGGTCTTCTCCCGCACCAGTTCGATGACGGCCATCGGGGCGTTATCGCCCTTGCGCGCCTCCACCTTGATGATGCGGGTGTAGCCACCGCTGCGATCGGCGAAGAACGGACCGATCTCGGCGAACAGGGCGTGCACCACGTCCTTGTCGCGGATCTTCTTCATCACCTCACGCCGGTTGTGCAGCGTGCCCTTCTTGGCATGGGTGATGAGCTTCTCGGCGTAGGGCCGCAGCGCCCGGGCCTTGGGCTCGGTGGTCTTGATCCGGCCGTGCTCGAACAGCGACGCGGCCAGGTTGGCCAGCAGCGCCTTCTGGTGCGAGGACGACCCGCCGAGGCGAGGCCCCTTGGTGGGCTTGGGCATTGCGACTATCTCCTAGGTGGGCCGGGCAGGGCGGTGGGTCAGAGTTGTTCGGTTTCGGCGTAGTCCTGGCCGGCGTCGAGGTCGTAGGAGGCGTCGGCGCTCCAGGTGCCGGTGGCCACGTCGTAACCGGCGATTTGCGACGGATCGAAGCTGGCGGGGGAATCCTTGAGCGACAGGCCCAACTGGTGGAGTTTGATCTTCACCTCGTCGATGGACTTCTGACCGAAGTTCCGGATGTCCAGCAGATCGGACTCCGTGCGCGCCACCAATTCACCAACGGTGTGCACGCCCTCACGCTTGAGGCAGTTATACGAGCGGACGGTCAGGTCCAGGTCGTCGATCGGGAGTCCGAACGCAGCGATGTGGTCGGCCTCGGCCGGCGACGGGCCGATCTCGATACCTTCGGCCTCCAGGTTCAGTTCCCTTGCCAGCCCGAACAACTCGACCAGGGTCTTACCCGCAGAGGCCAGTGCGTCACGCGGACTGATCGAGTTCTTTGTCTCCACATCAAGGATCAGCTTGTCGAAGTCGGTGCGCTGCTCGACG
>SYAA01000009.1 GCA_005789055.1 Actinomycetota bacterium | reverse complement strand
TCCGGCGGTTTCGCCGGCACCGATGACGCATCCCTGGTGGAGCGCCTGGGTACTCCCGTGCACACGGTGGCCGGTGATGTGCTGGCTTTCAAGATCACCACCGCGCTTGATCTGCGGTTGGCCCGGGCGGTGCTGAACTCATGAGCGCTGCGCTGCCGAGGGTCGGCGTCGGCACCGATGTGCACCCCATCGAACGTGGCCGCCCGTGCTGGCTACTGGGACTGCTCTTCGATGAGGCTGACGGCTGCTCGGGTCATTCCGACGGCGACGTCGCGATCCATGCGTTGTGCGACGCTCTGCTCTCGGCAGCAGGCCTCGGTGATCTGGGCAGCGTGTTCGGCGTCGACCAGCCGCAGTGGCGCGGCGTCACCGGAGCGCAGATGCTCACCCATGTCCGAGATTTACTCACCCAGAGTGAATTCACGCCTGGCAATGCCGCCGTCCAGGTCATCACCAACGCTCCGAAAGTCGGACCACGCCGAGGCGAGGCCCAGCAATTGCTCACTGATCTGCTGGGCGCACCGGTATCGGTCTCGGCCACCACGACCGACGGACTCGGGCTGACCGGCCGCGGTGAGGGAATGGCCGCTATTGCGACCGCTCTGGTCATCGCGGCTTCCCGGTAAGCTGCCACGTCGTGACCACCGGAGCCGCCGGCCTGCGCTTGCACGATACCTACACCGGTAGCGTGCGTGACTTCGCGCCACTGCGCCCGGGGCAGGCGTCGATCTATCTGTGCGGGGCCACCGTGCAGGGATTGCCACACATCGGGCACGTTCGCAGTGGGGTCGCCTTCGACGTGCTGCGTCGTTGGCTGATGGCCAAAGGTTTCGACGTGGCGTTCATCCGCAATGTCACCGATATCGACGACAAAATCCTCACCAAAGCCGCTGAGGCGGGCCGTCCCTGGTGGGAGTGGGCGGCCACCCACGAGCGGGCTTTCGCCGCGGCCTACGACGCCCTGGGAGTGCTGCCGCCGTCGGCCGAACCTCGCGCGACCGGACACATCACCCAGATTGTCGAACTCATCGAGCGCCTGATCGACACCGGGCACGCCTATACCGGGGACGGTGACGTCTACTTCGATGTGCTGAGCATCGGTGACTACGGAAAGCTTTCCGGCCATCGGATCGACGATGTCCATCAGGGCGAGGGTGTCGGGACCGGAAAACGCGACCAGCGGGACTTCACCTTGTGGAAGGGCGCCAAACCGGGGGAACCGTCCTGGCCCACACCCTGGGGTCGCGGTCGTCCGGGTTGGCATTCCGAATGTGTCGCCATGGCGCACGAGTACCTCGTCGCAGCATTCGACATCCACTGCGGTGGTATGGATCTGGTGGTCCCGCACCATGAGAACGAGATCGCCCAGGCACGCGCCGCCGGAGACGGCTTCGCCAACTTCTGGCTGCACAACGGCTGGGTCACCATGGGCGGGGAGAAGATGAGCAAGTCGCTGGGCCATGTGCTGGCGATTCCTGCTGTGCTGCAACGGGTTAGACCGGCCGAACTCCGCTACTACCTGGGCAGCGCACACTACCGTTCGATGCTTGAATTCTCAGAGACTGCCCTGCAGGATGCGGCCAAGGCCTATACCGGTATCGAGGAGTTCCTGCACCGGGTCCGAACACGGGTCGGTTCGGTGGTTCCGACACGGTGGACGGCCAAGTTCGGTGCGGCACTCGATGACGACCTCGCCGTTCCTGCCGCTCTCGCCGAGGTGCACGCCGCCCGGGCCGACGGCAACCGCGCCTTGGAGGCCGGCGATCACGACACCGCACTGGCCAGGGCCGCCGAAATACGTTCGATGACAGCGGTTCTGGGCTGTGATCCTCTCGATGAGCGATGGGAGACCCGGGATGAGACCGCCGCTGCGCTGGCCGCGGTCGACGTGCTGGTCGCCGCCGAGTTGCGGCGTCGCGATGATGCCCGGCGCGATCGGGACTGGGCTGGAGCCGATGAGATTCGCGACCGGCTCAAGCAGGCCGGGGTCGACGTCACCGACACCGCCGACGGCCCGCAATGGGCGCTGGCCGACGGAGAGGCAAACTAGATATGGCGGGCAACTCGAAACGGCGGGGTGCAATCCGCAAGGAGGGCACCAAGAAGGGCCCGACAGTGGGCTCCGGGGGTGTCCGTCGACGCGGGCTCGAAGGGCGTGGCGCCACCCCGCCCGCCAAAAATCGGCCCCATCACCCTGCGGCTAAACGTGCCGCCTTGCAGGCCCGCAAGACCTACAACAAGCCCACCGACGAAACCGAAATGGTGCTGGGCCGCAATCCAGTGCTGGAATGCCTGCGCGCGAACGCGCCGGCGGGGGCACTTTACGTCGCACTCGGCGCCGAAGCCGATGAGCGGTTGACTGAATCGGTGACGCTGGCCGCAGATCGCGGCATTCCGATCCTCGAGGTGCCACGCCACGACCTCGACCGGATGAGCTCCAATGGCTTGCATCAGGGCATCGCACTGCAGGTTCCGCCTTACGCATACGCCCATCCTGACGATCTTCTGGCTGCCGCAACCAGTGATGTGCAACCAGCCCTGCTGGTTGCCCTGGATAACATTTCCGATCCGCGCAACCTCGGGGCTATCGTGCGCTCAGTCGCGGCCTTCGCCGGTCACGGTGTGCTCATCCCGCAGCGACGCTCGGCATCGGTGACCGCGGTGGCGTGGCGCGCCAGCGCAGGCGCGGCGGCCCGGGTGCCGGTAGCGCGAGCCACCAATCTCAATCGCACGCTGGGGCAGTGGGCAGATGCCGGTGTCCGGGTCGTCGGACTCGATGCCGAAGGCGACACGGCTCTCGACGAATTGGATGCATCCGGCCCGGTGGTGGTTGTCGTCGGATCCGAGGGCAAGGGGCTGTCGCGGCTGGTGCGCCAAAATTGCGACGCGGTGGTATCGATCCCGATGGCGGGTCCGGCGGAGTCGCTCAACGCCGCAGTGGCGGCAGGGGTGGTTCTGGCCGAGATCGCCCGCCAGCGCAGGCGCTGACTGCATTCCGGTCCGGCTAGGTGAATGCCGCCAACTCGATTCCCTCAGCCAGCAACCGCTCGCGTACGGCACCGGCAATCGTCACCGCGCCCGGCGAATCACCATGAAAACACACCGATTCGACCTCGATGGCGACTACTGAACCATCGACGGCGGTCACCGTCCCTGTTGTGACCATGGACAGCACTCGATCGGCAATCTGCGCCGGGTCGGTCAGAACCGCACCCGCATCACTTCGGGGTACGAGTTGTCCGTCGGGTTGATAGGCGCGGTCGGCGAAAGCCTCGGCGACGGTCCGCAGACCCAGCCGCCGAGCCTCGGTGAAGAACACCGAACCGGCCAGACCGAGCACCGGCAGGGTGGGATCGATGGCGTGCACTGCCTCGGCGACGGCGCGCGCCTGGT
>SYAA01000419.1 GCA_005789055.1 Actinomycetota bacterium | reverse complement strand
TAGTTCCAGCTGTCCCCACGGCGAGCCGTAGGCGGTCAACAGATCCAGGAATGGTTCCGATTCGAAGCATTCCGGCCCGAGCACACCGGTACCACTCCAGGTACCGTTGGCCAGAAGTTCCAGCGCCACAACGGGATTGATGGCCGTCTGCCACACCACGCACTGGTGTCCGTACTCGGTCATCGACCACTCGTTGTCGACGACATGGTAGAGATAGGTCGACCGGGGCTTGCCGTCCTTGCCGGTGCCGGTCACCCACAGCCCCGCACAGGTCTTGCCCTTCATCACCGGTCCCAGCTGCGCCGGGTTCGGCAGGCAGGCGGCCACCACATCGCGGGGGCTGACCTCCACGTCGCCGACCTTGACCTTCTCGGTGCTGTCCAAGCGCAGCTTGTGCAGCACCTTGAGAACATCGATGAACTCCTGGCCGAGGCCGTATTTGAATGTCACGCGCTTGCAGTCGATGTAGCGCGGCATCAGCAGGACCTCCTCGTGCTCGACGTTGACGCACTCCACCGGTCCGATGCCGTCGGGGAAGTCGAACACCTCGGGCTCACTGAAGGGTTCGGTGACGAACCAGCCGCGGCCCTTCTCCCAGATCACCGGTGGGTTGAGGCACTCCTCGATGGTGGTCCAGATGGAGAACGACGGGGCGAACTCATAACCGTCGACGGTGAGGTTGGCCCCGTCGCGCACGCCGAGTTCGTCGATGTCGCTGAACAGGTTGTCCGATGCGTAGCGGGCGAACACATTCGCCAGACCGGGCTCGACACCCAATCCGAGCAGGGCGAGCAGGCCGGCCTCACGCCACTGCGGATCCATCGCGAACTGCTCGTCGCCAAGTTTCACACCGGTCAGTTCATAGGGCTTGTCCGGGTGGCGCTGCGACAGGCTCATCGCCATGTCGACGTAGTTGGCGCCACCGGCCAGGGCGCCCCGGAAGATCGGCATATCGAAGCGGGGGTCGACGGCGTTCATCACGTGCGTGGAGCCGTGCCGGCGAACCAGTTCGGCCACCGCGTCCTCCGAGGATGCGTCCACCCGGGTTGCGGTGAACCGCGAGTCGGCGACGGCGTCCACGGCCCGCTGGGCGCTGGCCTGGTCATAGTCGGCCACCACGATCTGGTCGAAGAAGTCTCGTCGTTTCGCGATCGCACAGAACGCCGACCCGACACCGCCGGAACCGACCAACAGAATCTTCATGCGCGAAAACTACACCGCGACAACCAGGTCGGCCACACCGCGCAGCGTGACATTGGGTTTGTAGGCGGGCTCTGTCTCGAGTCGGGCGTTCGGGAATCGCTTGGTCACCGCCGACAACGCCACGTTGGCCTCCAGACGGGCCAACGGGGCGCCCAGGCAGAAGTGCGGACCGAGACCGAACGCGAGGTGGCGCACGACGGCCCTGGTCGGGTCGAATTCGTCGGGTCGCTCGGTCACTGCGGGGTCGCGGTGGGCGGCGGCCAGCAACAGCATCATGGTTTCCCCCCGGGGCACATCCACCCCGCCGATGCTCATGTCCTCCCCCGCGATCCGGCCGACCAGTTGCACCGGCGGGTCGTAGCGCAGCGTCTCCTCGACGATCGCCGGGGCCCGGCTGGAGTCTCGGCCCAGGGCCGCCCAGTGCTCGGGGTGGCGCAGCATCGCCAGTACCGCGTTGGCGATCAGATTGACCGTGGTCTCATGACCCGCGACGAGCAACAGGTTGCAGGTGGCGACGATCTCGTCCTCGGTGAGTTGGTCCCCGGCCTCCTCGACCGCGATCAGACCCGACATCAGGTCCTCGCCCGGATCCGCGCGCCGTTGCCGCAGCAGATCGCGCAGATAACCGCGCAACCACAGGCCGGCCTCCATCCGCTCCTCGAAACCCTGCGGCTGACCGGTGAACGCAATGAACGGGTCAAGGCCCTGGGCAAGCAGTGCCGAGGCCCAGCTGAACTTGGGCTCATCCTCAATGGGCACGCCGAGCAGTCGGCAAATCACCGCCACCGGCAACGGGTAGGCCAGCTCGGCGATCACCTCGAAGCGTCCCGCGGTGGCCACGGCATCCAGGAGCGCGTCGACCAATGCGGTGATATCGGTTTCCAGCGCGCGAACCACCTTCGGCGAGAAGGCCTTGCTGACCAGTTTGCGCAGCCGGGTGTGATCGGGAGGATCGAGGAACAGGAAACCCGGGGCGCCGAAGGGCCGCGCTTCCTGCCCGGCGGCGATCGCCTGCTGCGTGGCAGTGGACTTGAGCCGGTCGCTGCACGACGACGGGTGACGCAGCACCTCGTCGCAATCGGCGAACGACGAGAACACCACCAGGTTGGAGTCCGGCAACTGCAGCGGCCCGCGCTCCCGTAACTGCCGGTAGATCGGATAGGGGTGGGCCCGGTGGCCGGGGTCGAGCAGGTCCAGCAGCAGCGTCTGCGGGGTCGCGGTCATCTGGCCAGTCTGCCGTAATACCGTCCCAGGCAGTCATCCCGTAGCTCGCCGAAGCGACCCGCGGGGATCGCCTCCCGAATCCGGTCTACCAGCCTGATGATGAAGCGCTCGTTATGGATCGTGCACAGCGTTGCGGCCAGAATCTCCTTGGCTTTAAACAGATGGTGGATATAGGCGCGGGTGTAGTGGCCGCAGGTGTAGCAGTCGCACTCGGGGTCGATCGGGGTGAAGTCACGGCGGTAGCGGGCACCGGTGATGTTGTAGCGGCCGTCCGGCGAGTACACCGCGGCATTGCGCGCCACTCGTGACGGTGAGACGCAGTCGAAGGTGTCCGCACCGGCGGCGATGGCGGCGAACAAATCGTCGGGCTCGCTGATACCGAGCAGATGCCGCGGCTTGGAGTCGGGTAGCTCTTCGGTGCACCAGCCGATGATGGTGGCCAGGTTCTCCTTCTCCAGCGCTCCCCCGATGCCGTATCCGTCGAATCCGCGGCCGTCGGCGTCGACGATCGATTCCAGTCCGCGGCAAGCCTGTCGGCGAAGATCTTCGTAGTGCGCGCCTTGCACAACACCGAACAGTGCCTGCGCCGGTCGGGTCGGTGCTGCCGAGGCGCTGAGTCGGCGGTGCTCGGTCAGGCAGCGCACAGCCCACGCCTGGGTGCGAGCCAGCGACTCTTCCTGGTAGGCGCGAGTGTTCATCAGGGTTGTCAGTTCATCGAAGGCGAAGATGATGTCCGCACCGAGTTGGTGCTGGATTCCGATGGACACCTCCGGAGTGAACCGATGGGTGGAACCGTCGAGGTGGCTGATGAAGGTGACGCCGTCGTCGTCGACGTGGGACAGCCGTTGCTTGCCCTTGGAGACCAGGTTGTCCGCCTGTTCGCGGTCGGCGTCCGCCATGAGCACCTTGCGGAACCCCGAGCCCAGCGACATGATCTGGAACCCGCCGCTGTCGGTGAACGTCGGTCCCGCCCAGTTCATGAACTCGCCCAGCCCGCCGGCCTCGGCGACGATGTCCGGGCCCGGCTGCAGGTATAGGTGGTAGGCGTTGGCCAGCACCGCCTGAGCGCCGAGTTCGCGCATGGTCTCGGGCAGCACCGCTTTGACCGTCGCCTTGGTGCCGACGGCGACGAATGCCGGCGTGCGGATGTCGCCGTGTGGGGTGTGGATGACCCCGCTGCGCCCGCGAGCATCCGGCAGGTCAGCCTCGACGGTGAAGAACGAACGCTCGGTCACTTTTCAGCGTGCGAGCTTAGAAGATGAGGTGGGCGCCGCCGGTTTTCTGGCCGCCGGTTTTCTGGCCGCCGGTTTTGTGGTCGCTGTTCCCATCGCGCGTTCGAGGTCGGTGAGTGAATCTTCAAGATGGCCCAGCAGCCGTTGCAGACTCGGCACACTGCGCCGGCACCCCACCAGGCCGAAGTCGAGGTTATCGGCGTTATTGGACAGTGTGATGTTGAGCGCCTGGCCGTCCAATGCGATCGAGAACGGGTAGTTGCCATCCAGCCGGGCACCGTTCCAGTACAACGGATCTCGTGAACCAGGCACATTAGAAATCGCGAGGTTGAAAGGCGGTAGAGCCGAGCCCAGGGCGGGTGACAACGCATTCAGTAGCAGCGGCGACACGTTGAAGGCCGACAGTGCCATTCGTTGCGACTTGGGTAGCTGCGCGAACACCTCTTTATTGCTGCGCATCGACGCATTCACGACCTCGAGGCGCTGCTGCGGATCGGTGAGGTCGGTGGCCAGACTCACCAGAAGTGCACCCACCTGGTTGCCGCCACTGGTGCTGGCGTCATCGCGAAGACTTACCGGCACCATCGCGATCAGTGGTTTGTCCGGCAGTGCGTTCTGCTCGATCAGATAGGCCCGCAGCGCCCCGCCGCACATGGCCAAGACGACGTCGTTGACGGTGACGCCGGCAGCCTTCTTGATCGCCATCACCCGTTCCATCGGCCAGGACTGCGCCGCGCAGCGCCGCGCGCCGCCGATCGGAACGTTCAGGATGGTCCTCGGTGCGCCGAACGGCAGCGTCAACTGCTGCTCCATGAAACCCCTGCGGGCGAGGTTGAGCACCGACGGGCCGAATCCGACAGCCGAACGGCCGAGCTGTGCCAGACCGCCGAGCACCGATGAACCCGGGTTACCGTCAGCCCGCGGGCGCTCGTTGGTGCCCCAGGTGACCCGCAAGTCGCGGTTCTGCGGGTCAGCGGACAAGGCCCGTCGCATCATCAACATGGCGCTGACACCGTCGACGAGGGCGTGATGGATCTTGGTGTAGACCGCGAAGCGGCCGTCGTTGAGTCCTTCGACCAGGTGGGTTTCCCACAGCGGGCGGTGGCGATCCAGCAGCGTTCCGTGCAGCCGGGACGTCAACTCCAGCAGTTCGCGAACCCGGCCCGGCGACGGCAGCGCCGAGCGCCGCAGGTGGTACTCCAAGTCGAGATCGCGGTCGAAGGCCCAGGTGAGGTTGGCGACACCGCCCAGGAGTTCGGCGGGGTGCTTGCGGAAGGTCCGGCTGATGTCATCGCGGACGACCAGATCCTGATAGATGTCCCGGACGTACTCGGGTCCGGCGCCCGCCGGCGGCTCGAAGACCTGCAGCCCGGCGACGTGCATCGGATGCTCACGTGATTCGCCGAGCAGGAACATCAGATCCAGCGGGGCTATCAGTTCCACCCGTCGACCCCCTTGTTCCCCCTGAGGTTAGACCAAGGCCGGCGCGGCGCTACTCCCTATCGGGGTCAGGTCACTGATGTTGTAGGCCGTCACCGAAGAGTCGGAGATCGCGTAGAGCACGTCGCCGATGCGTACGGTGCGGAACACCGACTGATCGGTGCTGATCTCGCCGAGCACCTCGATCCCGCTCGCGGTGACGCGCATGACCTTCAGTAGTTGCTCGGACCGGTAGGTGCCGGTCTGTGGGTCGTAGCCGCTGGCGTAAACCGGCACGACGAGCAGCCCATCCTCGGCGGAGTAGAGCAACGCGTGATGGTCGAACTGCGCATCCGAGGACGACCACTGGGTGTTTTCGGTCAGGAACTGTCGGGTGATCTCGGTGAGCTTCGTCGGATCACTGACGTCGAACAGCGTGGCGTGCACGTTGGTGTTCCAACTGCCGACCTCACGCTCCTGACCGATGCCCAGCAACAGACCCTCGCCCGCGGGCTGCAGGTAGTTGGAGAAGCCCGGAATGATCAGTTCGCCCAGCAGGGTGGGGGCGGTCGGATCACTGAGATCGATGGCAAACAGCGGATCGGTCTGTAAGAAGGTGACCAGGTATGCGGTGTCCCCGACGAATCGGGCCGCATACAGATGCTCGCCCGGCGCCAAACCGGTGAGGCTCCCCACCACGTCGAGGGTGTCACCGGCGGTGTCGAGCACGTAGACACCGTTGTCGTTCCGAGTGGTCCAGGTGCCGTTGATCAACTGGGAAGCATTGGTGTGCGTCGCGACATTGAGATAGCCGTTGTGTTCTTCCATCGCGAACTGATTGAGCAGGGTGCCGGAGACCACACCACTGGCCTGCCATGCGACCTGCGTGCCGGTAATGACGAACCGGTCGATGCGGGTGTTGTCGGACGACCCGGTCTCGGTGTACTGGTAATCCTGGGTGCCCACATACATTGCACCCTGGGTCATGTACACGGTGTTGTTTCCGGAGGCCACCATGGCGCCCACGCTGTCGGCGAAAGCCGCGCCGGTCGAACCGGTGGAGTCCAGCGACACCAGTGTGAGCACCGACTGCGCGTCTCCAGTGTGCGGGCGCACGATGTCGGTTGCGCCGGCAACGACGCCAAGGTCTACCGAATTCCCTTCGGCATCAACGCTATAGGCGTGCGGCAGGGACAATCCCACAATCTCATCGCCCACCCTCGCAACGTACTGGTCCCAGGTCTCATAGGTCCGATAGGCGGTGATCGTGGGTTCCCATCGACCCGGCTTCATGATCAGATCGGCCTGGCCGTCGACGGGTTCAAAGGTATCCGGCATGACCGGGGTATCGACGTAACTCGGCGCGGGCAGATCCAATCCCCGTTGCAACACCAGATACACCACACCGTCGACGGACCGCGCCTCCTGGTAACGACCGTCGAACATCGTCTGCGTCACCACCGTCGGTGCCGTTCGATCGGTGACGTCGTACACCGTCACCGTGGTCTGCGGGTCCATCGCCCACCACGGGCCCCACGCCATCCGCACCATCGGCGCCATGGGGCCGTACCAGCCGTAGCCCGATTGAGTGATCACCGTCAGCCGCTCGCCTGCCAGGAACTGGCCGACGACGTTTCCGGACAGCGGCGTCTGGTAGGCGACTGTCAGGTCGGCGCCGACGATCTGCAACTGCCCGTTGTGGGCAACGTAGAGGTACTGGCCGTCGGT
>SYAA01000418.1 GCA_005789055.1 Actinomycetota bacterium | reverse complement strand
CTCCCCGGTGATCCCCGCAAGGTCGCCGAGGCCGTACTGATGGTCGCCGGCCTGGATGACCCGCCGTTGCGCCTGCTGCTCGGGCGGGACGTCCTGGCTGCGGTCCGCGAGAAGATCGCCGACCTGACCGCCTCGATCGACCATTGGGAGTCGGTCACCAAGAACGTCAATTTCCCGAAGGACTAGCCATGGGATCACTCAACGGCCAGGTTGCGCTCATCACCGGGGCCGCACGTGGGATGGGGCGCGCGCACGCGGTCAAGCTCGCCTCCGATGGCGCCGCCATCATCGCGATCGACATCTGCGCAGAGTTCGAGTCGACCGACTACCCCGGGGCAACTGTCGACGACCTGGCCACCACCGTGCGACTGGTTGAGGACGGGGGCGGCCGAATTCTTGCCCGGCAGGGCGACGTTCGCGACGGTGATTCCATTGCCGCGGTTCTCGACGAGGGACTGCGGGCCTTCGGCGGGCTCGACATCGTCATCGCCAATGCCGGCATCATCCGGATCACCGACACCGACGACCGGTACCGCACCTTCCGCGACATCATTGACGTCAACCTCGTCGGTGCGTGGAACACCGTCGACGGCGCGATACCGGCGCTGATCAAGGGCGGCCGCGGCGGCTCGATGGTGCTCGTCAGTTCGACGCAGGGGATTAAGGCCTCAGGTACTGAGCGCGCGGGTCTGCAGGCCTATGGCGCCGCGAAGCGGGGTCTGGTTGCACTCATGCAGGGATGGGCGAGTCAGCTTGCGCCGCATTCAATCCGGGTCAACACCATTCACCCCAGCGGGGTCGCGACCGACATGATCGTCAATGAGGCGACCATCGGCCTGGCGGCGGCACACGATGCCTGGCTGGCCACCCAGCAGAACGCGTTGCCGATCGGACTCCTGGCTCCGGACGACGTCGCGGGCGCGGTGGCATGGCTGGTCTCCGATGCAGCCAGGTTCATCACCGGCATCTCCTGGCCACTGGACGCCGGATTTACCGTTCGGTGAATCCGGCTCCTTAGTCTTCTGCGGCAACCAGCGAGCTGAAACGAATGCCCGGGTTGTCCTCCGCGAACCCCTGCAGTCGCCACTTGGTGGTGAACAGGGCGAGCATGACGCCATCGGCCCGGGTGAGGACTTCCATCGACACCTGCTTGTCCACGAACGGTGCGTCCTCGGGGTCGACTGCGCGCGCGACGGTGTACGGAAGGGATTCCAACGCGATGGGCGAACCGAACTCGGAGGCCATCCGGTGGCTGGCGACCTCGAACTGCATCGGGCCCACGGCGGCCAGCACCGGCGACTGGTCGCCGCGACGATCCGAACGCAGGACCTGGACCACGCCCTCCTGAGCCAGTTGCTCGATCCCGCGGCGGAACTGCTTGTGCTTGCCGGGGTCGGTGCCGCGGGCGACGGCGAAGTGTTCGGGGGAGAAGCTCGGTATCGGTGGAAACTGCACGGGCACATCGCGGAAGAGGGTGTCCCCCGGTCGCAACGCGGCGGCATTGGCCAAGCCGATCACGTCTCCCGGCCACGCGTTATCGAGGGTTGTGCGCTGCTGGCCGAAAACCGATTGGGCGTACTTGGTGACGAATGGCTTGCCGGTGGCGGCGTGAGTGAGGACGTCACCGCGTTCGAAGGTGCCCGAGCAGACTCGCGCATAGGCGATCCTGTCGCGGTGCGCGGAGTCCATACCGGCTTGAACCTTGAAAACGAATGCGCTGAAGGGGGATTCGACCGGACGAAGATGGCCGTCGACATCGAGCTGGCCATTCGGCGCCGGCGCGAGCCGGACCAGATTATCCAGCAGTTGGTTCACCCCGAAGTTGAGCGCCGCAGATGTAAACAGCACCGGCGTCGTTTCGCCGGCGAGAAATGCCTCTTGGTCGTGGTCTCCACCGTCGGCGGTGAGCAGTTCGCACTCCTCGGTCGCGTTGATCCAGTCGTCACCGGCGGCCTCCTCGGCGCGATCGGGTGGAATGTGCTCCTCGGGTGCCGCGGTGGCACCGCCCGCGGTGCGGGTGAACCGGATGAAATTGCCGGTGCGCCGGTCGAGGACGCCCTTGAAGTCGCCGGCGATACCGACCGGCCACGTTAACGGTGTGGGCTTGAGTCCGATGCGGTCGGAGATCTCGTCGAGGAGGTCCAGAGCGTGGCGGCCCGGACGATCCCACTTGTTGATCACCGTGATGATCGGGATGCGGCGATGACGACACACTTGAAAAAGCTTCAGGGTCTGCGGTTCCAAGCCTTTCGCTGCGTCGATCAGCATGACCGCGCAATCGACGGCGCTGAGCACCCGGTAGGTGTCCTCGGAGAAATCGGCGTGCCCGGGTGTGTCGAGCAGGTTGATCACGCAGTCTTGCCCATCGGGGGAGTGGTAGGGGAACTGCAGAGCCGTAGAGGTGATCGAGATGCCTCTGGCCTTCTCCATCTCCATCCAGTCCGACACCGTGGCTCGCCGCCCGGCCTTTCCGTGGATGGCGCCCGCCTCGGTGATCACGCGAGCGTGCAGGACGAGTGCCTCGGTGAGTGTGGACTTACCGGCGTCGGGGTGACTGATCACCGCGAAGGTCCGTCTGCGGAGAGCTTCGGTCCTCAGACGCAGCGCCGCGGACCCGGTTGGGGTTGGGCGGTTCTCCACTCAGTACTCGGGTTGTGTGAGGTTCAGGTCCGGGATCAAGACCGCCGCTGCAGCCTGCGCCCACACCAGGACTCCGACGAGTCCGGCGGTGGCGATCAGTCCGACGTTTGCCGCGATGGGAAGGCCGATTGCGTTGATCAGGCCCGCAATCGGCTGCCCGTTGATCATCTGCTCGATTCCGGCGAGGACCAGGTTCACGGAGTAGGCCGGCAGTGAAATCAGGAACGCATTGAGGATATCTGCGGTGGGCAGCAGTGCGGCGTAGAGGCCGGCGATCGCAAATGACACCCGGTCGGCGATCGCGGTGATTCCGTCCTGGAGGCCGTTGATGAATTCGTCGGGCGTCGGTAGCGAGAACGACAGGGGCGGAAGCGAAAATGACTGCACCGCAAGTGCGATTGCAGAGATTTCCCTGGCCAAAGACCCCTGCGGTCCGAAGGCGGCGACGAAGTCGCTGACACCCTCTCCGATCCCGCTAACCAAGCGGCTCAACACCTCGAGTGGACTGACGTCGGGGAACAGCCCGAACGGAACAACCACGTTGGCATCGGGTTGGACGGCGGAGGTGAATCCGTGTGCCGGATCGCCGTAGCCGAGATCCACGATCACTTTTAGAACGGGCTGGATCAGGTCGGCGATGGGCGTACCGATCAGGGGAAGTAACCGCAGGGGTTCCAGCAAGGGCAGATTTTCGGTCGGCATGAATAGGTATCGCTGCGTCGGCGACGTCGTGGGCAGTTCGATGGCAGTGCCGCCCAGCGCGATCGGGGTGACGGTCGTCGGGGTGATGTAGTGGGGGTCGGCGTATTTGGTGTGGACGAAGACTATTCCGAGTCCCGCATTCAGAACTGACAGCAAGTTCAGTGGGTACCGCGGGAAGTCGGCAAATCCGTCGTACTCCAATGCGTAATTCGTTGTGGGATAGGCATCTTCAGGTGTTCCGCCGTAAAACTCGATACCCAGACTTGCCAGGGAAAGGCCGGGGAACCGCGACAGGAAGCCTCCGTTTGGGTTCATCTCGTTACCAACGAAAACGAAACTGATCGACTCCCGTAGGCCCTCGGGGATCGTGGGTGCTGTGAATTTGGGCGGAACGTACTCCGAGTTCGGCGGGACGTACCCGGCCTGGAGCAGGGAGCCGATGATCGCGCTCTGCGAGTACCCGAATACCGTCGTCGTGGTGCCGGCGGGCAGTTTCGCCAGGGTGTCCGAGACGATCTTCAGCCCCTGATCCACCGAGGTGCTCAGCGGCAGGCTCTTGACGCCGGTGATCGGGTACAGCCCCTCGGGTGTGAACAACACCTGGGGTGCCAAGGTGCCACCCGGACTGTTCGGCTCCACATAGAGTTTCATCACGGTGTCGATGTAGTTCTGCGACGGGATCGGAACGCCACTCGGCCCGTCGATCAGGGGCAGGGTGGCCGCCAATGCCGGGGCTGCCGCCGTGCTGGCAGCCGAAGTCCGGCGGCCGACCGCCAACCCGGTCCATTCCAGCGGGGAACCGACCGGAACCGCCGGTACTTCGTCCGCCGGCCGATCGACACCGGTGCCGGCCGGTGCGCTGACAATCCCCGACACCGGTGCGGGCTGCGCGGTTGGTGCCGAATCCGTTCGCTCGGCAGGAACCGATACCGCCGGGGAGACCGATGCCCGAGTCGCGGCGCGTGCAACGCCGGCCAAAGCCGCCCTGGGGCTCGACGGGGCTGCGGCGGTCGACGGCGGCGGCGTAGTGCCGTTTCGTTGGGCGGCCGACCGGGGCGGGGCGCTGCCGACGACTCTGGCCGGGGTGGCACTTCGCCGCGGTGCGGCGGACTGGGTGTCCGAGTCTGCATTAACCCCTGCTGAGGGGGTATCCGGTCCTGCGGCGGGAGTATCGGCCCAGGCGACCGCGGACGTGCTGAAGGCGGCGGCGCCCACGCCGAGAGCGACCGCTAAACCACCAACCCGACCGATGAGATTGCTGGCGCCCACGGTGTCCCCGCTCTGCTAAAAAATTCCTGAATTTTATCTGAGAGAAAGACTATCCGATCGCTGTCAGGGGCGCTACGACGTCGCCCGTGGGAAAGACGCGACGAATGGGTGCGGCCTGCGACAGTGTGCGACCATCAACTCGTGGTCCACCGCCCTCGCGTCGTCGCACCGGCCCTCGTTGGCCTCGTCGTCGTCGGCGCGGTGGCCGTGACCGGACTTGCGACTCCGGCATCGGCGGATCCGGCCGCGCCGACTCCCACTTATCCGATACCGGCGCCGCCCGTCCCGGCCGTGGCGCCGGTGGCCGCGGAACCGATGGCCGCGGAACCGATGCCGGGCGATCCAACCGCCCCGCCACCGCCGCGTGATCCCTTCACGCCGTACGTTCCGGAGATCGCGAACCCGTCGTACGGTTCAGGCAAATCGGGCGGCGGCGTGTTCGGCACCCTCAAGGATCTATGGCAGCAGGTCCGGAACCCCACCCTCGCTCCGGGCGACGTCGCGGGACCCGGTGTTCCTAGCGCGCAGCCGTCGATCTCGGCGCCGGTTCCCGTGCTGCCGCCCGGATACGTGTCGATCAACCTCCCGGGTTCCGAGGCACCAGCAGCACCGGCAGGAAGCGAGCCCGCAAGCGGTGGTCCGGCACTCCCTCCGGGCTACTACCCACTTGGCGGCCCGCCACCCCCCGGATACGAATTCCTCGTGCCGCCGGGGGGCGTGCCGCCGGCACCGGCGACGCCCGCACCGGTCGCCCCGGTTAATTAGCCCCTTGCGCATGCGGTTTCTGAGCTAGGCGGATCTGAGCCATGGACCGGACGGCGCGGCGCGGGCCCCTGCAGTGGACCGTCGTAGTGCCGGTGGCGGCACTTGCGGTGCTCCTGGCGACCTGGTCCAACCACGAGAGTCCCTGGGTGCTGGCGCTGATCGCGGCGTGCCTGGTCGGCTCCGTTCTCGCGGCAGTGCATCACGCGGAGGTGGTGGCGCATCGGGTGGGGGAACCGATCGGATCACTGGTACTGGCTGTGGCCGTGACGGTGATCGAGGTCGGTCTGATCGTGATGCTGATGACCGGTGGCGGGCCGGGTGCCTCGACCTACGCCCGTGACACGGTCTTTGCCGCGGTGATGATCACGCTCAATGGCATCGTCGGGCTGAGCCTGCTGGTCGGCGCGCTTCGCCATCGGCTGGTGTCGTTCAACGCCTCCGGTTCGGGGTCCGCGCTGGCGACGGTGATCACTCTGGCCGGGGTGTGTCTGGTGCTGCCCGGGTTCACGGTGACCGTCGCGGGTCTGGAGTACTCCGCGACCCAGCTGGCGTTCGTGGCAGTCGCATCGCTGATCCTTTACTGCGGCTTCGTGTTCACCCAGACCGTCCGGCACCGGGACTTCTTCGTGCCGGTCTCCTCCGACCGACACGGGCACGTCACCGGCGTGCTCGACCTGGACGTCGACGGCCACGCGGACCCGCCGTCGGCCCGCGAGTCGACCCTCAGCCTGGGCTTGTTGATGATCGCACTGGTGGCCGTGGTGGGTCTGGCGAAGCTGTTGTCACCGAGTATCGAAGGTGCCGTGAAGCACCTGGGCCTGCCCTACGCCGTGGTGGGTGTGGTGATCGCCCTCGTGGTGCTGGCGCCCGAGAGCATCTCGGCGGTCAGAAACGCCAACCGCGATCATGTGCAGACCAGCCTCAATCTGGCGTACGGATCGGCGATGGCCTCGATCGGCCTGACCATCCCGACCATCGCCGTGGCAATGATCTGGCTACCCGGCCCGCTCGCGCTGGGTTTGGAACCGATGCAGATCGTGTTGCTGGCGCTGTCGGTGGTCGTCTCGGTGCTGACCCTGGCCCAAGGTCGTGCGCTGGCACTGCAGGGCCTGGTGCACTTGACGATCCTGGCGGCGTTCCTGTTCTTCTCCGCTGTGCCGTAGCCCGCGATGAACCCGGCGCCACATCCCTACATTCCTCGTCGGGCAGAGGATCTCGATGCCGGTACGTTTCGTGCGCTGACCGGCCGCACGGATGTGACCGCCGTGCAGATCGACGGCATCGAAAATGGCACTGCACTTCGCGCTCGGATCGCCATGACCGGAAATCCAGACTTACCGGCGCGGGCTTTCGTCAAGCTCGCCCCCGTTCGATCCGCTGAACGCCTGCTCAACCGCTACATGGCGCTGGCTCAGACAGAAGCGCTGATTTATCGGCAGGTCAATTCCGAGCTTGCCTGGCTCATGCCGAAAATGTATGGCGCGCATTCGGATCCGCGAAGCAGCCGAGCGATCGTCATTATTGAAGATCTCATCGACCGGGATGCTCGGTTCCTATCAGTGGAAGCAGGATGCACCGCGTCGGATGCATTAGCGATCGCCGCCGCGCTCGGCGATTTCCACCGCAGGTTTTGGATGTCGGATCGGCTGCTCAGTGGTGATCTCGTCGGCCTGAGTCCCGCGATGTCGCGCTCGACATCACGCGGGCCAAGGGCCTGGCCGCTGCTGAGGGTGATCCCGGCGAGATTTCACGATGTGGTTCCCGCAAGCTTTCGTACCGATGCCTCGATATTGGTGACTCAACGCCGGTCAATCGCAGCACTCATCGGCACTTATCCCCACTCGCTGATTCATGGCGATACCCATGTGGGCAATGTCTGCTTTGCCTCAGGTGAGCCGGTGCTCTTCGATTGGCAGGTGGCATCCTGCGGCCCGGCGGTCAAAGACCTGGCCTACTTCGCCTGTACTTCTCTTGACATCGAAACTCGCCGCGAGATCGACGGCCGGCTTGTTGAGACGTATGTGGCGCATCTCAACATCGATGGCGTTGAGCGACTGTCGTTCGCCGAGGCCTGGGATTCCTATCGGTTGTTCGCGTTCACCGGCTATGTCGCGGCGGGTGTCACCGCGGTTTTCGGCCGACGGCTTCAAAGCGAGGAATCGACCCGCGCGGGCTTGCGCCGCGCCGTACAGGCCGT
>SYAA01000417.1 GCA_005789055.1 Actinomycetota bacterium | reverse complement strand
GTCGGGGCCTGCGACATGGCGGTCGCCGGACCGCGCAGCACGTTCGCCCTCACCGAAGCCCGCATCGGGGTGGCGCCGGCCATCATCTCGCTGACGCTGCTGCCCAAGCTGGCGCCACGGGCGGCCGCCCGCTACTACCTCACCGGCGAGACGTTCACCGCGCGGCGGGCCGTCGACATCGGACTCGTCACCGTGGCTGCCGACGACGTCGGCTATGCGGTCGACGCGATCACCGACGAGCTGTCCAAGGCCTCGCCTCAGGGCCTGGCCGCATCGAAGGCGTTGACGACCGCGGCCATTGTGGCCGGTTTCGACCGCGACGCGGCACGCCTGGCCGAGGAATCCGCCCGGCTGTTCGTCTCCGAGGAGGCCCGCGAGGGCATGCTGGCGTTTCTGGAGAAGCGGCCGCCACGGTGGGCGGGCCCGTTGTGACGGTTCGGTGACGACCCTGTCGCGGAACCGTCTGCGGGTCGTAGGCTCGGGCAGTTATGAGCAATCCGACGCCGCACGACGCCTCGCTACAGGCGTCCGATGACGACCGGATCCAGGTTGCCCAGTTGCTCTCCGAGGCGGCCGCGCACGACCGGTTGACTCTCGCGGAGTACGAGAAGCGTCTGGCGAAGGCCTACGCGGCCACCAGTTACGACGCGCTCGAACGCTTGACCGAGGATCTGCCGGAGGCCATGGAGTACCGGCGCGGCAAAGCCCGTCCAGCCCCGTCGACCATGCTGCTGGCATTCCTGGGCGGGTTCGAGCGTCGTGGGCGCTGGTATGTCCCCGGCCGGTTGACGACCTTCACCCTCTTCGGCGGCGGCGTAGTGGACCTGCGCTACGCCGACTTCACCTCCGCCGATGTCCAGATTCATGCCTACTCGATTCTGGGCGGGCAGACCTTCCTGCTGCCGCCGGAGGTCAACGTCGAGGTGCACGGCGTCGGGGTGATGGGTGGATTCGATTCACAGGTCGACGGCGCGGGTACTCCGGGCGCGCCGAGGATCACCATTCGCGGTTTCTCGCTGTGGGGCGGGGTGGGCATCAAACGCCGCAGGCGCAGTTCCGCTCACACCCGCTGACGGACAAACACGTCGGCCCCCTCCCAGGACGGGAGGGGGCCGAAGTGTTAGATGCCGACGGACTAGCGGGCGCTATCCCCGGAATCGGAATCGGCAGCGGAATCGGCGGCGGAATCGCTTCCGGCGTCCGCGGCACCACCAGCGGCCGCACCACCGGTTGCGGCACCACCGGCGGCCGCACCACCGGTTGCGGCACCGGACTCCGCCGCACCGCCGGCAGCACCGGCCGTCGCGCCGCCTAGAGCCGACGCGATCTTCTTGGTCGCCCGCTCAACCGCATTGCGCACCGGGCGCTTAGCCGTCCTGGCCGGTGCCTCGGCCACCGTCTCCGCCACCGCACTCGACGGGCTCTCGACCGCCGCCGTGGTGTCGGCAGGCGTCTCGGTGCTCTCGGTGACGCTGACGTCCGCCTCCGCGGAGTCGCCGGCCGTGGGTGCCTCGACGTCAGCGACAGGTGCCTCGGTCCCGGCCTCCGAAGACCCGGCCCCATCCTCGGACGAAACAGCCTCGGCTTGGGCAGCCTCGACCGCTGCCTTCGGCGCGTCAGCCTTCAGCGCCGCGACCACCGGGGTGGCGACGGACGCCGCGCTCACGGCGGCGGTGGGCTCGGGTGGCGCTGTCGGGTACGGGTTCGGGTTGCCGCCGGAGAGGA
Organism: Actinomycetota bacterium; assembly: GCA_005789055.1. Taxonomy (GTDB): domain Bacteria; phylum Actinomycetota; class Actinomycetes; order Mycobacteriales; family Mycobacteriaceae; genus Mycobacterium. The sequence continues at coordinate 6,526 of SYAA01000417.1, read as the reverse complement.
TCACGCCGCTGACGTAGCGCAGGATGCCCGGGATACCCGCGTAGGAGCTGTAGTCGTAGACCGAGTCCACGGTGGAGAAGGCCGGCCCGATGTAGGAGCCGATCCCTCGGTAGACGTACTCACCCACCAACGGGACCGAGGAAGCAAGCACCGCGATCGTGGACAGCGCCTGAAGGTAGAGGGTGGTCAGCGCGTAGGAACCCTGGAATGCCAAGTAGATGGCGTTGAAGATCTGCTCATTGGCCAGGGGCGCGCCCGGGGCGAACGGCGACTGCGCAATGTACTGCAGGCCCGTGCTGAAGCTGCCCTCGAAGAAGTAGTTGAGCGCCGAGGTGCCCCAGGCGTTGATGTACGGGTTGTAATTCGGCTTGGTCGGATCCGGCTGATAGGGCAGGTCAGGGTTTTGAAGGATGGTTCCACCGGTGTTGTCGATCCCCTCGCCGTTGCCGTTGATCAGCGCGTCCAGGGCCAGATACGCCAGGCCGGAGATACCGGGGATGGTGCAGTCGTAGTTGCACTGCGGTATCCAGTAATCAGCCTCGGTTGTCTGGGGATCGACCTGGATCGGGCCGATGGCGCCGCCCCAGCCCTCGAAGAAGTAGTCGCTCCAGTCTGCGGGCGTGATCGACAGCAGATCCGCAAAGGTGGCCAATTCCACCTGTGCCGCGGAGAGGGCGGTCGGGGTGGGCGTGAGGTTGGGGGCGATCGCCGGTGTGGCGACCGCGATGGCGGCGGCACTGGCCAGTGCCACTCCCCGAGTCAAGAACGGCCGTGTCTGAGTCGCCATGATGGTGGTTCCCCTCTGGTCTGCATGTGGTTCGCGCTGGTCGCAGCGAACTCGCCGGTGTGCTTGCACCCGTGGCGGGTGGACGCTTCGATAGTACGGGCATGTTTGCCATCCGGCAAACCGAAGCGACATATTCGTTCCCGTTCGCCGAGGGGCCCCCGGCCCAGCCAATCAACGATTTGCCGTCAACCTGCGGTTGCGAAGTTGCTGACCATTGCCTGCCAGCGCAAATTAACCCTTCTCTCAGTTTGCTCTCAGGGTCTTTTGGCCCTAGGGATGTTTGCCAGCAGTTCACCGCGGCGCTACGCCATCAGCGAAACCCGCGGGCCGATCCGCCACCGCCAGCAAACGGTGATCGCCCGTCACATCTGGGATGACCACCAGATAACGGAACGACAACCGTCGTCGAGCAATCGCCATCGTTAGCGGCACGCGGTCCCCCGGGATTTTTTCTCACCTGCCGGACCGGCCCGCCCGGCGCCGCGGGCGCCCCGACCGGGATTAGCCGGGAACCCGCGGAGCGCCCCGCGCTGGCGTTGCTCGCTGTGCTCGCAGAGCAGTCGGTGCTCGCTGTGCTCGCACAGCAGTCGGTGGGACCGGATTACCGGCGTCGGCGCCGCGAACGCAGGTAGTCCCCGACCACGGCCGCGCCCAAGCCGTCGAGTTCGGGCACCACCACCCGGCCTTCCACCCGGCGGGCGATCTGGTCGATGAATCGGGCCAGGCCGGGGTCGTCGCCGAGCCGGAAGATCGTCACCTGCGCGCCCAGGCGGGCCACCTCGTCGAAGCCACGAACGGTGTGGGCGATCGTCCGGGGGTGCGGCGGGTAGTCGAAGAACACCGAGGTTCCGTCACTCCCGTAGTTCTCCAGGTGGGCGGTCGGCTCACCGTCGGTGACCACCAGGACCACGGGTTGGGCATTGGGGTGCCGCCGCAGGTGCCGGCCCGCCAGCGCTAAGGCGTGATGCAGGTTGGTGCCCTGCTCGTAGACGCCTTCCAGACCGGTCAGTTCTGCGGCGCTCACCGTGCGGGCATGCCGGCCAAAGGCGATGATCTGCAACGCATCCGAACGGAACCTGGTGCTCACCAGTTGATTGACCGCCAGCGCGGTCCGTTTCATCGGCAACCACCGGTTCTCCATCACCATCGAGAACGAGGTGTCGACCAGCAGTGCGACCACCGCTTGGGTACGAGTCTCGGTCTCGGAGATCTCGACGTCGTCGACGGCGATCCGGATCGGGCCGTCGATCCGCTCGGTTCCGGCTCGGCGCAGTACAGCGTTGGTGATCGTTCGGGTGACGTTCCACGGCTCGGTGTCACCGAATTCCCATGCTCGGGTGGCACCGGTCAGCTCTCCGGCTGCCCCCGCGCGGCGGGTTTCCCGTTCGCCGTGCCGACCCGAAAGCTTGTGGGCGACGTCACGAAGCGCCGCCTGACCAAGCTGCCGCATGGCCTTAGGGGACAGCCGCCACTGTCCATCGGAACCGCGATCCAGGAAGCCCTGGTTCATCAGCGCGCGTTCCAACTCAGCCAGCGTGCGGGCGTCGACGGCGGCCTCGTCGCCGAGTTGGCGGGCCAGCGCATCGAGGTCGACGTCATCCATGGTGGCGCCGGCATAGCTTTGGGAAAGCTGCTCAGCCAGCTGTTCGAGTTCGCCGATATCGGCCAGTGCCTGCGCGCCCTGGCCCATGCCGAGCGGGTTGTCGCCGGAGAATTCCGAGGAGCCGTTCCAGTCCTCCCCCGGCCGGGCCGCCTGCAGGTGGCCATCGAGGCGGCTCAACGCATTCATCAGCTGCGGGGAGCCGAACGCCTGCTGGGCCAGCGCGTCCAACTCGGCGCGTTGCTCGGCGGAGAGGCTGTTGCGGAACCGCTGTGCGGCCGCGGCCCGCTTGGCCAACGAGTCCAGTAACTCGTCGACATTGCGTGGGTTCTCCGGGAAGTACTGGCCGTGCTTGGCCATGAAGTTCTCGAAGTCCTCTTGGGTGTCCTCGCCACCGGCGTGCTTGTCGAGCAGATCGTTGAGATCATCGAGCATCTCGTTGACCGCTTGCCGATCTTCGTCACTGGCGTTCTCCAGTGCCTGCTTCATCCCGGCGAAGCGCTGATCGAGTATTTCGCGGCCCAGTAGATCTTTGATCTGGTCGTACTTCTGCCTCGCCTCGTCGCTGCGCCACTGGTATTCGGAGAGTTCCTGAACGGCTTTGGCCGGTGACGGCGGCAACGACGCGATCTGCATCTCGGCGAAGCGCGCGTCGTCGTCCAAGGCCCGGGCCAGTTCCTTGCGCTCGGCGAGCACCGCTTCATCGAGCAGCTTGTTGATTTCCTGCAGCGTGCCGTCGAGGTTGTTGCGGGACAACAGTTCCCGCCGTCGCCGATTGACCTCGGCGGCCAACCGGTCGGCGCCCTTCATGTTCTTGTTGCCCCGGCGAAGCAACTCGGCCAGCGCCCGACGCGGCGAGGTGCCCTCCATGACGTCCTGGCCGATCTGTTCGAGTGCCTCGCGCAGATCCACCGGGGGTGCCAGCGGATCCGGGCCCCCGGTGTAGCCGGAGTACCGCGAGTCGTGCGCGTGCGGGCGGTCGGCTCTAGCCATAGACGGTTTCGCCCTCGCCGGTGGTCTTGTCGAGCTTCTTGGCCAGATATAGCGCTTCGAGCGCAAGTTCCAGCGCGGCGGCGCGTTCGCCGTCGGTCCTGGCGCCGAGTCGTTCGGCGATCGTGTCGATCACCGGCAGCCCCGGCAGCGCGGCCAGGACATCCTTGGCCGGCACCTGCTCGCCTGTCGTCACCGCCGAACCGGCTTCGACCGCGGCCAGCAGTGGTGCCACGTCGATACCTCCGAGCGACTTCTGGGCGGTGTCGGCGGTGGCGCGACGCAGCAGGTGCTCCAGCACCGCCTGCTCGCGGCCTTCCTCGCCGGATTCGAACTCCAGTTTTCCGCGCAGCACGTCGATCACGGTGCCGAGATCAACCACCCGGGCCACCGGTTCGTCCTCGCCGAGCAGCGCGCCCCGGTGCCGGGCCGATGCCGCCACCGTCTCAGCCGCGGCGATGGCGAAGCGCGCCGACACCCCGGAACGCTGATCTACCGAGTTGGACTCCCGCAGGTAGCGCGCGAAGCGGGCGACGATCTGCAGCAGATATTCCGGCACCGTCGCGCTGAGGTGGGCCTCCTGACTGATGACGCCCACCTCGGCGTCGAGTTCGCGCGGGTAGTGGGTGCGGATCTCGGCGCCGAAACGGTCCTTGAGTGGGGTGATGATGCGGCCGCGGTTGGTGTAATCCTCCGGGTTGGCGCTGGCCACCACCAGCACGTCCAGTGGCAGCCGCAGGGTGTAGCCGCGCACCTGGATGTCCCGCTCCTCCATGACGTTGAGCATCGAGACCTGGATGCGCTCAGCGAGGTCGGGCAACTCGTTGATCGCGACGATGCCGCGGTGCGCGCGCGGAATGAGCCCGAAGGCAATGGTCTCGGGATCGCCCAGGGTGCGACCTTCGGCCACCTTGATCGGATCGATATCACCGACGAGGTCGGCGACGCTGGTGTCCGGGGTGGCGAGTTTCTCGGTGTAGCGCTGGCTGCGGTGCCGCCACGCCACCGGCAGCTCGTCACCGAGTACCCCGGCCCGCCGTATCGACTCGGGGGTGATCGGTGTGTACGGGTGTTCGCCGAGTTCGGAGCCGGCGATCACCGGCGTCCACTCGTCAAGGAGATTGGCCAGAGACCGCAGGAGCCGGGTTTTGCCCTGGCCGCGTTCACCGAGCAGAACGAAGTCGTGTCCGGCGATCAGCGCGCGCTCCAGCTGCGGCAGCACAGTGTCTTCGAATCCGAAGATGCCGGGCCAGATGTCGGCGCCGGCGGCCAGGGCAGCCAGCAGGTTCTCCCGGATCTCCGCCTTGACGCTGCGCTCGCGGTGGCCGGAGGCGCGCAACTCGCCGAGGGTGCGCGGAAGGTCTTCGGAGCCGGTATGGGGTGCAGTCACGCCCCCCACGCTACGACGGTTGTCGAGTCGCTGCTGCGTCGGTCAGCGTTCCGTCACACCCGCGGGGGAAGTCCGCGGGATAAGTCAGTGCGCGAAGTGCCGCGCACCGGTGAGGTAGAGCGCGATGCCCGCGGCGGCGGCCGCGGCGGTGACTTCGTCGTCGCGGACCGATCCACCCGGATGCACGACGGCCTTAACGCCGGCCGCCACGAGCACCTCCAACCCGTCGGGGAAAGGGAAGAACGCATCCGAGGCGGCGACCGCGCCACGCACCCGGTCGCCTCCGCGTTCAACTGCAAGCCGGGCCGCGTCCACCCGGTTCACCTGTCCCATCCCGACACCGATGGTGGCGCCGGCCGCGGCGATGACGATCGCATTGGACTTCACCGCCCGACAGGTGCGCCAGGCAAAAATCAGGTCGGTCAGGGTGGCGTCGTCGACTGCAGTCCCGGCCGCCAGCGTCCAGGTGGCCGGGTCATCGCCGGGCGCGTCGATTCCGTCGCGCTCCTGCATTAGCAGTCCGCCGCCGATCTGGCGGATCTCCACGCCGCCCACCTCGGGCTCGCCGGCGATGAGCACACGGATGTTTTTCTTGCCGGCCAGGATCGCCACCGCACCCTCTTCGTAAGCCGGCGCGATGATTACCTCGGTGAAGATCTCCGAAACCTGCTGCGCCATCTGCACACTCACCTCGGTGTTGGCGGCGATGACGCCGCCGAATGCGCTCAGCGGATCGCACTCGTGCGCTTTGCGGTGCGCATCGGCCACTGAGACTCCCGAGATCGCGATGCCGCACGGGTTGGCGTGCTTGATGATCGCCACGCACATCTGCCGATGGTCGAATGCCGCGCGCCAGGCGGCATCGGCATCGGTGAAGTTGTTGTAGCTCATCTCTTTTCCGTGCAGCTGCTCTGCCTGAGCAAGACCCGGCCAGCCGGAGTCGTCGCTATAGAGTGCCGCCTGTTGATGCGGGTTCTCGCCGTAGCGCAGCACCGAAGTGCGACGCCAGTCTCGGCCGAACCAGGGCGGCAGGAATGCCGGCGCGTCACCGTGTTCGGGTGCCAGAACCGAGCCCATCCAACTCGCCACCGCAAGGTCATAGGACGCCGTGTGTCGAAAGGCCAACGATGCCAGCTTTCTGCGATCCTCGGGCGTAAAGCCGCCGCCACGCACCGCCGCCAGCACGCCGTCATAACCCGAGGGTTCGACAACCACGGCAACGCTGGCGTGGTTCTTGGCCGCGGCCCGCACCATGGACGGTCCGCCGATGTCGATCTGCTCCACACACTCGTCAATCTCGGCCCCGGAGTCCACCGTCTCACTGAAGGGATAGAGGTTCACCACGACCAGATCGAACGGGTCGATCTTCAGCCGCTCGAGCGCCGCGACATGCTCGGGGTTGCGGGTGTCGGCCAGCAGGCCGGCATGGATATGGGGATGAAGAGTCTTGACACGGCCGTCCAGCACTTCAGGAAATCCCGTGACGAATTCGACCGGGGTCACCGGAATCCCCTTGGCGGCAATTGTTTTCGCGGTTGATCCGGTCGAGACGATATCGACGCCCGCCGCGTGGAGACCCTCGGCGAGGGGAATCAGTCCGCTCTTGTCATACACACTGATCAGTGCGCGTCGGATCGGCTTGCGCCCGATCAGCGTGCGCGCGGTCATGCCTGCACCATTCCGAATGTCGCCTTTCTCCTGCTCCACGTCACGCCCCGCGTCGCGAGGACGGCCAGCACTTCCACCAGAAGCCGACGCT
>SYAA01000416.1 GCA_005789055.1 Actinomycetota bacterium | reverse complement strand
GACCAGCATCAGATGCTCGGCCCGCTCCTTTTCATCGGAGAGCAATTCCTTCTCCAGTAGTTGGTCGTCCTCCTCACTGGCACCGCGCCACCGGGTGCCGGCGATCGGATGCGTCGTCGCCCGGCCGTCCTGCACCGTCACCAGCGCCTCGGGGCTGGATCCGACGATCGAAAACGCCGTCTCCCCAGACTCATCCGGGATCTGCAGCAGATACATGTAGGGGCTGGGGTTTGTCACCCGGAGCATCCGGTAGACATCGATCGGATCGGCGGCGGTGTCCATCTCGAAGCGCTGCGAGGGCACCACCTGGAACGCCTCACCGGCTTCGATCTCCTTCACCAGTCGCTCGACCACCGCTCCGTACTCGCCCTCGGTGCGCTGCGCGCGCGGGTGCGGTTCGGGTCGGGTGAAGGTAGCCACCGTGGAACTCAGCGACTGTCCGAGTGCCGTGGTCATGACATCGAGTCGGCCGACGGCGTCGTCATAGGCGGCATCGACGTGGTCATCGGTGCCATTCCAGTTCACCGCATTGGCGATCAGCGTGATGGTGCCCTCATGGTGGTCGACGGCGGCGATATCGGTGGCCAGCAGCAGGAGCATTTCGGGCAGGTGGAGATCGTCGAGCGCCAGTTCGGGCAGGCGTTCCAGACGGCGGACGAAGTCGTAGGCGAAGAACCCCACCAGGCCGCCCGACAAAGGCGGCATCCCGGCGAGCGGCCCGGTGGACAGCAGATCCATCGTCGCCCGCAACGCCTGCAGTGGGTCCCCGCCGGTCGGCGCGCCGTCGGGGGTGGCGCCCAACCATGCCGCCTGCCCGTCACGCACCGTCAACGCCGAGGGTGCGCCGGCCCCGATGAACGACCACCGCGACCAGGACCGGCCGTTCTCGGCGGACTCCAGCAGGAAGGTGCCCGGACGGTTGGCGGCCAGTTTGCGGTAGGCAGACAATGGCGTCTCGCTGTCGGCGAGCACCTTGCGGGTGACCGGCACCACGCGGTGTTCGGCGGCCAATGCGCGGAACTCGTCGCGGGTCGTGGTGGCGTGCACGCGGTACATCCTCCCAGACCTGTCAGCCCCGACCTGTTCAACCGGACCGACCGGCGATAGCGTGGTCGCTATGAAGCGTGGTGACCGAGTGCCCGAGTTCGAATTGCCGGATCAGACCGGAACCGTCCGTTCCCTAACTGGCCTGCTGGCCGATGGACCGATCGTGCTGTTCTTCTACCCCGCCGCGATGACGCCGGGTTGCACCAAGGAGGCCTGCCACTTCCGCGACTTGGCCGGAGAGTTCGCCCAGGTGGGCGCATCGCGCGTGGGTATCAGCACCGATGCGGTGGCCAAACAGGCAAAGTTCTCCGACTCGCAGGGGTTCGACTACCCACTGCTCTCCGACGTCGATGGCGCGGTAGCCGAGTCCTTCGGCGTCAAGCGCGGACTCCTCGGCAAATTCCTGCCGGTGAAACGCACCACCTTCGTCATCGACACCGACCGCACGGTGCTCGAGGTGATCTCCAGCGAGGTCAACATGGACACCCACGCCGATAAGGCGCTGGCGACGTTGCGGGCGCGCTAGTCGATCATCTCGAAGTCGGGCAGCGCGAACGTCTTGTCGAAGAACGGCTGCAGCGGCGCGTAGAGGCGGAAGTACACGAACCAACCGTCATCCCCGACGGTCTTCATGTAGTTCTTCTCAAGGCCCTCGGTTGCCTTGGCGCCAACGTAGAGGTCGATGCTGCCGTCGGAGTTGACGACGAGGTCGGACAGGCGGCTATCCAGGTTTGCGCTACGAATGTCGGTACCGCCGTTGTCATAGGGTCGACGAGAGTTCTCGCTGTAGAGCGTGAGCGCCCAGAACTGGCCCACCGGAACATCTTTGGGCACCCGGAGCTTGTAGGTCTTGTCGGCGCGCAGCAGGTCGCCCTTACTGTCGCGCTTGGTGGTCATGTACACCTGGCCGGCGCCGACGGTCGGGTTGATCATGCCGGTGCTGCTGCCCACCGCCTCGTAGAACCAGGTCACCCGCTCGTCGAGTTCCATCCGGTCGGCGGTCTCCTGCTCGAGGGAGAAGTCGAAGCTCTTGTACCATGACGTGCCCGGCCAATACGGCTCCGCGAAGCGGGGATTCACCTGCAGATTGCGGGCCATCAACTCCCCCATCGCCGCGCCCCTGAGCAGAATGATCTGCTGGCGCTCGTCGGGGTCGAATGCCTTGCCCTTCTCGATACCCAGCGGCAGCAGCATCGCCATCCACGCCTTGTCCACCGGCCGGACCTGTTCGGTGTCGATCACCGACGACAGGGTGCGCCAATAATCCAGTCCGCGCGGCGCGGTGGCGCTCCACTCGACGTCTTTGTCCTCGATGAACCGGCTGGTGGCCAGCGGCTGGCCGACGCGGCCCATTTTCATCGTCGCCTTGAACGTCTCGAAGTACGCCGGATCCTTATCGAGGATGCGCAGCAGCACCCCGATGTTGTTGGTCGCGCTCTGCCGGACGAAGTAGCCGGGCTTGTCGAAAGTCGCCGGGTCATCCGCGGGACCGACGATGATGTACTTGCCGCCCTTACCCTGATCCGGTCCGGTCAGACCGAGGTCCGCAACCGGCCGCTGCCAGAAATCCATCACACCACCGGCGGTCTGGCCGGCCGGGTACTCGATCTCCAGCGGGCCCTTCTCCAGGCTCAGGAAGTTGAAGATGTAGGGCGTGGTCAGGTTGGCGGTGACTATGCCGCGCTTCTCCTTCAGCGAACGCAGCACCACGAAGTCCGTCTCCCCGGTGACGCCGTAGGCCTTGGACTGCTGGTCGCGCCAGGTGGCATTGCTGACCAACGGCGTGCTCCACAGGTAGGACTGGGTCGCGCGCTGAAAGTCCATCTCGTCGTAGAGCCGCGTGGAGGCATCGTCGTCAAAGTAAGTGTTGGTCAGGGTGATGTCGCCGATGGGCGTCGCGATCACCTCATTGCCGTGCAGGGTGGCCTTCTCCAGTGGCACGCCGGACGTCGACGCCGGCGTGCCGGTCGCGGCGGATCCGGCGGTGCCCGCAGATTTCTCAGTGCTGCACGCCGCGAGGGCCGCGCCG
>SYAA01000415.1 GCA_005789055.1 Actinomycetota bacterium | reverse complement strand
GGTGGTGGTGATCGATGCGCTGCCGCTGACCGTCAACGGGAAACTCGACACCAAGGCGTTGCCGGCACCGGACTACCAGGATGGCGACGCTTACCGTGCTCCCTCAGACGCGGTGGAGGAGATCCTGGCAGGCATCTACGCCGAGGTTCTCGGGCTCCAGCGGGTCGGCGTCGACGAATCGTTCTTCGAACTCGGCGGCGACAGCATTCTGTCGATGCGGGTCGTCGCGCGGGCCCGCGCCGCCGGCGTCCTCTGCCGGCCGCGCGACATCTTCGTGGAACAGACGGTAGCCGGGCTTGCCCGGGTCGCGACCCTCGCCAACGGCGACAGCGACGTGGTCGATGAAGGGGTCGGGCCGCTGCGGGCGACCCCGATCATGCGGTGGCTGCACGACGTCGCCGGCCCGGTCGATCAGTTCAACCAGACCGTGTTGATCCAGGCGCCCGTTGGCGTCACCGAGGGTGACGTGTTGGTGATGCTGCAGGCCATTCTGGACCGGCACGCCATGTTGCGGTTGCGCGTCGAGGATGACGGCGCCGGGGGCTGGTCGCTGACTGCGCCCGAGCCCGGATCGGTTGATGCCCGCACGTGCCTGCACACGGTCGACGTGTTAACGGACGAAGTGGTAGCGAGGGCGCGGTCAATGTTGAACCCGGCGGCCGGTGCGATGGTCAGCGCGCTGTGGGCGGGTCCCACGGGTCAGTTGCTGATGGTTGTCCACCATCTAGCCGTCGATGGTGTCTCGTGGCGGATCCTGGTGGAGGACTTCAACCTCGCATGGGCGCAGTTGCACGGCGGGCAACAGGTCGAGTTGCCCGCACCGCGTACGTCCTTTGCCCGGTGGGCGTCGGTCTTGGCCCGGCACGCCTACCGCCCCGAAGTCGTAGAGCAGGCGGAGCGTTGGCGGCGAATCGCGGCGGTGCCTGCGGCGCTGCCGGCGGTCCAACCGACGGTCGACACCTATGCCAATGCCGGCAGCCTGACGGTGGAGCTGGACCCCGAGACCACCAGGATGCTGCTCGGCGACGTGCCCGCAGCGTTTCATGCCGGCATCAATGACATTCTGTTGATCGCGTTCGGCCTGGCGCTGGGCGAATTCCTGGGCACGCCGGCGGGCTCACCGATCGTCATCGATGCCGAGGGCCATGGCCGCCACGAAGAGGTGGCCGGCGAGGAGGAATCGGTCGACCTGTCGCGCACGGTGGGCTGGTTCACCACCAAGTACCCGGTATCCCTCGCGGTAAGCGGGCTCGACTGGGGGCAGGTTCTCGCAGGCGAAGCGGGCTTGGGGGCAATCGTCAAGGACGCCAAGGAACAACTTCGGGCCCTGCCGGACGGTGTGACCTACGGTCTGTTGCGCTATATCAACAGCGACGTCGATCTGGCAGGCTCCGATCCGACGATCGGTTTCAACTATCTCGGCCGGATGAGTGCTGGTGGCTCCCAGGCGTACGGCGACATCTGGGAGATTCGCGAGGACGGCTGGAAGGTGACCGGCGCCGCAGCGGCCGTCCCGATGCCGCTCATGCACACCGTCGAGCTCAACGCCGGCACTGTGGAAACCGTTGACGGCCCACGACTTCGGGCCGGCTGGACGTGGGCGCTGTCAGCTCTGAACCGCGCACAGGTGAGCCGGCTCAGCGGCCTGTGGTTCGATGCTCTCTCTGGCATCTGTGCACATGTGCACGGTGGCGGCGGCGGTTTGACACCGTCGGATATCGCACCCGCCCGGCTGATTCAGCAGCAGATCGACGAACTCTGCCAGGCACATGAGGTCGCCGATATTCTGCCGTTGACTCCACTGCAGCAGGGGTTGTTGTTTCACGCCAATATGGCCCACAGCTCTGGCGACGACGTCTACGCGGTGCAGATGAGCGTCACGTTGAACGGTCGGCTCGATCCGAACCGCTTACACGAGGCCGTTCAGGCGGTGGTCCAACGCCATCCCAACCTGGTGGCGCGATTCTGCGATCAGTTCGGCGAGCCGGTCCAGGTTATCCCGGCTGATCCGGTTGCGCCGTGGCAGTACATCGACCTCAACAGCGCGAGCCCTGACTTTGCCGAGCAGATCGCGCAGCTATGCACCGCTGAGCGTGTCGCGGTCTGTGATCTGGCCGAGCAGAAGGCTTTTCGGGCGATGTTGATCCGCATCGCCCCCGATCAGCATCGGCTGGTTGTGACCAATCACCACATCGTGCTCGACGGCTGGTCGGTGTCGGTACTGCTGCAAGAGGTGTTCGCCGGCTATTACGGGCAGCGCCTCCCACCAGCCGTGTCGTACCGCAGATTCATTAGCTGGCTGGCCGGGCAGGATATGCATGCCGCTCGCTCAGCGTGGCGCGAGGCGTTGACGGGATTTGACACTCCGACCTTGGTCGGCCCGCGGGATCGATTGGGCCCGGGGCCGCGCAACGTTGCCTCACTTCGGGTTTCGCCAGCGACCACTGTGGCGCTCAACGCGCTGGCGCGTTCGCACCACACCACCGTCAGTACTGTGCTGCAGGCCGCCTGGTCGCAGCTGCTGATGTCCATGACCGGCCAGTCGGATATCGTCTTCGGGCTCGTGGTCGCGGGGCGGCCAATCGATTTGGCCGGCGCGGATTCGATGGTCGGGCTGTTGATCAACACGGTGCCACAGCGCGTGAGCGTCTCGCCAGGCACTACCACCGCAGACTTGCTCGATCAACTACAGAATGGGCGAAGCCACACACTCGAGCATGAGTATTTGGGGCTCAACGAGATTCACCGGATCACTGGGCAAAGTGCACTTTTCGACACGGTCTTTGTCTACGAGAATTATCCCACCGACACGTCCCTGCTGTCGGGTGCGGACGGGCTGTCCGTAACCGACGTCAACAGCCGCGACTACTACCACTACCCGCTCACGGTTCAAGCTGTGCCGGGCAGTGAGCTAGATCTTCGCATCCAATATCGAACCGATATCTTCGACGGCGACAGCGTTGCACGGCTGATCGGCGAACTCGACCGCGCTCTGGTGGCAATGGCGACCAATCCCGGCCAGCCGTTGGCTCCGTCGAGCGGGTGGCACACCCTGCCGCTGACGATTGGGTCGGCATCCGAAGACCGCGCCAGCGCCGGTGGTTACACCGCGCCGGCTACCGGCGTCGAGCAGATCTTGTGCAACATGTATGCCCAAGTTTTGGGTGTGGATCGCGTCGGGGTGGATGACTCATTCTGTGAACTGGGCGGGGATTCGCTTTCGGCAATGCGGCTAGTCACAGCGATCAGGGCGGACTTGGATATTCAGGTTTCCCTGCCGGCCTTCTTCGACTCGCTGACAGTGCGGAAGTTGGGCCAGCGCATCCAAGGCGAGTCCGGTACAGCCGATCGGGAGCCGAAGCGCTAGCTAGCCCTGAACCGACTTCACCACACATGCGGAATCAGGCGCGAGCGGACCTGCTCGGCGTATTCGCGGTATCCCTCCAACTCCTCGCGGAGCAGTTTCTCCTCGTCGTGGATGCGCGCGGCGAGTACGGCCACGCCAGGCACGACGAGGGCCAGTGCCCAGTAGGAGCCGAGTGCCAGGGGCAGACCTACCAGCATCAGTACGTTGCCGGTGTACATCGGATGCCGCACCAGTCCATAAAGACCGGTGCTGACGACCTGCTGGCCCGACGCCACCTGCACGGTCGTCGACGCGTACCTGTTCTGAATGGCCACCAGAACCACCACGCCCAACCCAACGGCTACCGTAACGTCACCGATCAGGCTGACCACCGGCGGTACCGATGACCAGCCCAAGCGGTGGTCCAGGCCACCGATCACGCAGATCGCCGCCAGCGATCCGTAGAGGCCGATCATCACGATCTTCTGTACTGTCCGGCCTTCTGCGATCGGTCCGCTTCGCATCCGCCCCTGCAGAGCAACAGGATTCGTGGCCTGCAGATAAATGCTGGGGATCCAGGCCGCACACGCGAACACCGCCAAAAATGTCCATGCCTGCCAGTAATTGACTGTGCCCGCCGGCACGAACACCAACAATCCGATGGCGACGAGCTGGCCAAGGCCAAGCGTGGTCACTCTAAGAATGGCGTTCATCGTCCTCCCACATCGTCAAACCCGTCTCTCACGCTGTTCGCACGTGCCAGCTTCTCGCACAACAGATCCGCAAGGCCGCGGACGGTGCCAACGGCAAGGTCATTGGCACCGAGGCGGATTCCCGTTTCGGCTTCGATGCGGGTACGTAGTTCGAGGGCCCCGAGCGAGTCGACGCCATACTCGACGAGAGGACGGTCAGGATCGACGTCGCGAAGCAGGATTAGACTGATCTGATCAGAGATCAGGCGTCGAAGCCGGGGAGCCCACTCTTCTTGGGGGAGAGCGTCGAGCTCGGCGTGCAATCTGCTTGTGCCGGTCGCGCTTTGGGCATCTGAGCGGAAGGCCTCAGCGAACGGGCTCCGGTGCGCGAAGGCGGTCAGCCACGTGGTGCCGATGATCGGTGCATAACCGGTGTAGGCCCGACGGTGGCGCAGCAGCGCATCGAGTGCATAGGCACCCTCGTCGGGAGCGATCGCGGCGCCGGTGCTCTCGCCCCACGCCCCCCAGGCGATCGCGATGCCCGGAAGACCCTGGGTTCGCCGCCACCTGGTGAAGGCGTCCAGCCAGCTGTTGGCCGCGGCGTAGGCGCCCTGCCCGGGTGTACCCACCAGCGCGGCCGCCGACGAAAACGAGCAGAACCAGTCCAGTGGCTGATCGACGGTGGCGCAGTGCAAATTCCAGGCGCCGTAGACCTTTGGTGCCCATTCCCGCTCGATGAGTTCATCGGTGATATTTGCCAACGTGGCGTCCTCGACCACCGCCGCGGCATGCAGTACGCCACGTACGGGTAGTCCGGTGGCAGTCGCGACGTCGACCATCTGCTGTGCGGTGAGGGGATCCGCGATGTCGCCGCAATGCACCACAACGTCGGTGCCCATCGCCCTGATCTGCTCGATTGTCTGCAGTGCCACGGGCGTCGGATCCGAGCGTGATGTCAGCACGATGCGTCCACAGCCGGCGACGGCCATCTTCTCGGCGAGGAACAATCCCGTCTCTCCCAGCCCGCCGGTGACAAGGTAGGCGCCGTCGGGGCGGAAGACTCGGGCCTGCTCCGGCGGCACCACCACGCTGCTGTGACCGGTGCGGGGGACGTCCAGCAGCAGTTTGCCGGTGTGCTGGGCCGCGCTCATCACCCGGATCGCGGTGGCTGCGTCGCTCAACGGGTAGTCGGAGTGATCAGCAGGAGGCAGATCACCTTCGGCCACCAATTGGTAGACGGTGCGCAACAACTCGCCAACCCGTTGCGGGTGGCTCAGCGACATCAGGGCGAGATCGATGTAATAGAACGTCAGGTTTCGCCGGAATGGGAACAATCCAAAGCGGGTGTTGCCGTATACATCGCGCTTCCCAATCTCGACGAACCGCCCGCCGATCGCCAGCAGTTCCAGTCCGGCACTCTGGGCTGAACCGGTCAGAGAGTTGAGCACGATGTCAACGCCGTAACCGTCGGTGTCGCGGCGGATCTGATCGGCGAAATCGGTGCTGCGTGAATCGTAGACGTGCTCAATTCCCATATGGCGCAGCATCTGTCGACGTTCCTCGCTACCCGCGGTGGCGAAGATCGCGGCTCCCGCAGCTCGCGCGACCCCGATTGCGGCCTGACCCACGCCGCCGGTTGCGGAGTGAATCAACACCCGGTCACCGGATGCGATGTGGGCCTGATCGTGCAGGCCGTACCAGGCGGTGGCAGTCGCGGTAGCCACCGCTACCGCCTGGTGATCGGTCATGTTGGGCGGAATGGCGACGGCGAGGTTAGCGTCGCAGTTGACGAACGTCCCCCAGCAACCGTTGGGGGAGAACCCGCCGACGCGGTCGCCCACCCGCTGGTCGGTGACATCCGGGCCGATGGCAGTCACCGTTCCGGCGAAGTCCATACCCAGCTCGGGTAGGCCTCCCTCGATGGCCGGGAACAAGCCCATTGCGACCAGGACATCGGCGAAGTTGATACTGGACACCCCGACGGCGACCTCGATCTGGCCCGGCCCCGGCGTAACCCGTTCGCAGGCAACCAGTTCCAATGTCTGCGGGTTGCCGGGTGACCGGATCCGCAGGTGCATCCCGTCTGAGGCGTTGTCGGCCGTGACGATCAGTCGTTCGTCGGGACGCAGTGGGCTGGGCAGCATACGCGCCGTGTACCAATCGCCATTTCGCCAGGCGGTCTCATCCTCTTCGGAACCGCTGAGAAGTTGCAGTGCCAGCTGCTCAGTATCGATGGCATCGTCGACATCGACCTGAGTGATGCGGACATGTGGATACTCGGAGCCGATCACCCGCAGCAGGCCACGAATGCCGCCCTGCGCCAAGTTGGGCACGTCATCACCCAGGACGCTCTGTGCGGCGTGAGTCACCACGAAGAGATCCGGCAGCCGGCCCGGGGCCTGCACAAACTTGCCGGTGATCCGGACCAGGTGTTCGACTTGTTCGCGGCCCAGCGCAGCGTGCGCGTCCGCCGTTCCGCCGCCGCTCGGTTCCGTGAGAATCACTACGCCGGAGATGTGACCGGATCGGAGTTCTTCTGCCAGCTGTTCGGCATTCGGCGGATGGTCACCGTGGCGAGGCCAGCACATGGCAGCACACTTCGCGCCGTGGCGTTCCAGTGTCTCAGTCAAACTTGTGACCGCGTTTGGGCCGGCGGTCGTGCTGATCAACAGCCAGGTTCCCGCGTCGGTGTTCGGCGGCTCAGGTGGCTGTCGTTGTTGCCACTCGATGGTCAACAATCGCTCGTTCATCACCCGGCGTGCTCGGTCGTCCTCGGTAGCTCCGGTGCCGCACACCAACCCCTGAACTCTGAGCAGTACCTGCCCGTCCCGGTCGAGCAGGTCGAGGTCTGCTTCGACCCCGGCAACGTCGGCCTTGATCACCCGCGTGTAGCAGTAGTGAGTGTTGCGAACGGAACCGTAGGACTGCATGCGCCGCACACCCAATGGCAACCCCAGCACCTCATTGCCCAGGGCATGGACTTCGGGACTTGCGGCAACCGACTGGAAACACGCATCGAGGAGAGCGGGGTGCACGCTGTAAGCGGATTGTTCCGAGCGGATTTTGCTGGGCAGGGCCACTTCGACGAAGACGGAGCCGGTGGGCTCCTCGCCGACATGCAGGACGCCAAGGCCGCTGAACGCCGGACCGCACTGAAATCCGCGCTGGGCCATGCCTTCGCGGACGATATCGCCACTTTCGGTACGCGGATGCGCCGCGAGCAATGCCGACACATCGTAAGCCGGGGGGAGCCCGTCTTGGGCCGCCTGCAGCACGGCGGTGGCGTGTCGCAGCTGTTCGCCGTCCTCATCGGACTCGACCAGGAAGTCGACGACACCTGGTGACGTCAACGAAGCCGTCGCGTAGACGGTGGTCTGCTCGTCCAACAGCAGTGGTCGTTCGAAGTCAATGTCGCGGACCTCGACAGCCTCGCCCAGCACGGCGTGTGCGGCTGCCAAGGCCATCTCGCAGTACGCCGCTCCGGGAAGTACCGCAACATTGCGGATCGTATGATCCGCGAGCCAGGGCTGTGCCGCGGTGCCGATGTCGGATTGCCAGACGTGGCGCTCAGGCTTTTCCGGCAAGCGCAGGTGGGGGCCCAGCAGCGGATGCACCGACACGGTGTTACCGCCATACGCCGAGGACTCGCGACTGTCGCGTTCGAGCCACAGCCGCTGGCGGGTCCAGGTCGATAGCGGGGCGTCCACTAGGTGCCCATTCGGATACAGAACGGAGAAATCGACTGCGCCCCCCGCGCTGTGCAGGTCTGCTACCAAGCCCCGCAGCCCGTGCGGTAGGTCCTGCTCCCGGCTCATGCTCGTGAAGGTGGCAATGGGCGCCTCCACACTGTCGGCGTTGCTTCCAATGACGTGGGTGAGCATCGGATGTGGCGCCAACTCAGCGAACACACGGTACCCGTCCTCCAAAGCCGCTCGTACCGCCGCGGCGAACCGGACCGTGTTGCGCAGATTGCGTACCCAATACTTGCCGTTGCAGACCGGCTCCTCGCGCGGGTCGAATCCGGTTGCCGAGTAGAACGGAATTTGCGGCGGTTGGGGTTTGATATCTGCGAGAGCCTGGGCGAGTTCTTCGAGAATCGGATCGACGAGGGGGGAGTGTTCGGCGACGCCGATGAGCGATTGGCGCACTACTAGGCCGCGCTCTCCCCACGCCGCCATCAGTTCGCGAACGGTCGGTTCCGCACCGCTGATCACGGTGGAGTCCGGGGAGGCAACCACGCCGACGACGACATCCTTGATGCCGCCGAGGGTCAACTCTGAAAGCACCTGCTTCGCAGGCAGTTCCACCGATGCCATGATCCCGGAACCGGCGATGCCGGCCATCAGCCGCGAGCGCCGGCAGATCACCCGCACCCCGTCTTCGAGTGACAGCGCGCCGCAGACGACCGCCGCGGCGACCTCACCCATCGAGTACCCGATGACGGCGCCGGGGCGTGCGCCATACGCCGTCATGGCCGCCGCCAACGCAACCTGCATAGTGAACAGCGTCGGCTGCAGCCTGGCGTCGCCGGTCACCTCCTCCGGGGCGGTCATCGCCTCGGTGACCGAGAAGCCGGACTCGGCCGCCACCAGCGGTTCGATCCGCGCAACGGTGGCGGCGAACTCCGGTTCGTCGGCGAGCAATTGGGCACCCATCTGAGCCCATTGCGAGCCCTGCCCGGAGAACACCCACACCGGTCCGCGCTCATCGTCTCCGAGTGCAGCCTGATATGGAGTGTCGCCGTCGGCTACCTCAAGCAACGACCGGGAGAGCTCCGACCGACTGCTCGCGTGGACGGCGGTCCGGACCCGACGGTGCGCGCGTCGGCGTGCCAGGGTGTACGCGAGATCGGACAGCGCCACATCGTCATGTGCTGACACCCAGTGAGCCAGGCGGCCGGCGGTGCGCCGCAGTTCCGCTGCCGAGGTGGAGGACAGCGCAAACAGCAGCGGTGCGGCTGGTGCTTCGCCAGGGTCTGCGCTTATGGTCTGCGGGCGTATCGGCGCGGGAGCCTGCTGCAAGACCGCGTGAACATTGGTTCCCGACAAGCCATACGACGAAATCGCCGCTCGGCGCGGACCCTCGCCTATCGCTGGCCAATGCGTGTTCTCCTGTGGCACAAAGAGTTTCGTGGTTATTCGCGCCGATTCATCCGGTAAACGGGTGAAATGCAGATTCCCCGGAACCGTCCCGTGCTGCAGTGCCAGGATCGTTTTGATCAGGCCGATGGCACCGGATGCCGATTGGGAGTGGCCGAAGTTCGTTTTTACCGATCCGAGGGCGCACGGCCCGTCGAGGCCGTACACCTCACTCAGGCTGGTGTACTCGAGGGGGTCACCGAACGGAGTGCCGGGGCCGTGCGCCTCGACCATGCCGACGGTTCCTGGGTCCACGCCCGCGGCGGCAAGTGCCGCCCGAAACACTGCAGCCTGGGCGGTGCTCGACGGGGCGGAGATATTCACAGTGTTGCCGCCGTGGTTGGTGGCCGTGCCGCGGATGACAGCGAGGATCCGGTCACCGTCGCGCAGAGCATCCGGTAGGCGCTTGAGCAGCACCATCGCGCATGCCTCACCGCCGACGTAGCCGTCGGCCGCAATGTCGAACGCGCGGCAACGTCCGGTCGGCGAGAGGTGGCCTGCCGCGGTGTCCGCGACGTACCTGCGCGGGTCCAACATCACGTGGGCGCCACCCGCAAGCGCAAGGTCGCTGTCGCCGTCGCTCAGGCTGCGGCATCCCATGTGCACCGCGAACAGCCCAGACGAACATGCGGTGTCGACTGCGATCGCGGGACCATGGACGCCCAACGCGTGAGCGATGCGCCCGGACGCCATGCTGAAGGTGTTGCCCGAGAGGCCGTAGGGCCCGACCATGGCATCGGAACCGGCAGATACAGCCCGATAGTCGTCGTGCGTCAGTCCGGTGAACACGCCGGTGAGCGAGCCTCTAACGGCGTCCGGGGTGAGGCCGGCATGCTCCATTGCCTCCCAGGAGGTTTCCAGCAGCAAGCGGTGCTGCGGATCAAGGGCGGCGGCCTCGTGTTCGTTGATGCCGAAGAACTCGGCGTCGAACCCGGCGACGTCGTCGAGGAATGCGCCCCACTTCGACACCGTGCGGCCCGGCACGCCGGGCTCGGGGTCGTAGTAATCGTCGATGGCCCAGCGGTCATCGGGCACTTCGGTGACCATGTCGTCGCCCCTGCGCAATGCCTCCCAGAGCCGCTCCGGGGAGTCGATGCCGCCAGGAAGCCGGCAGGCCATGCCGATGACGGCGACCGAAGTGTCCAGTGTGGCCCCCGATGTGGCCGGCGGGGTTGCCAGGCCCGAGGCGCTACCGCGACCCTCGATCTCGCCCGATGAAGCCATCCCACTCCTCACGCAGCAGCGACTCCCGCCCCTTTAGTTCGCTGCTCTAGGCCCCTTTGGTGCCCCACCAAGGAACGGCAACCATTGACGCAGACTCAACGCCTCGGGTCAAGTTTGCTCGGTCCTCGGCTAAACGCGTCCTTCAACTTCACGTTTCAAAGTGTCGCTGGTACGGCTACTGATAGCTTGCTTCGCGTGACACAGGCGATGCAAGTATCTCTTCCGGCTCTGCTACGCGAGCGCGCCAGTATGCAACCGGACGATATCGCGTACACCTTCATCGACTATGAGCAAGATTGGGCCGGGGTGCCCATCAGCCTCACGTGGCCGCAGCTGTATCGACGGGTCTGCAACGTTGCCAGTGAGCTCCGCCAATTCGCGTCACCAGGTGATCGTGTGATGATCATCGCGCCTCAGGGGCTGGAATACATTGTCGCGTTCCTGGGCGCGTTGCACGCCGGAGTGATCCCGGTCCCGCTTTCGGTCCCGATGGGTGGGGCCGCCGACGAGCGCGTCGATTCCGTGATGCGCGACGCGGATCCCGTTGCAGTTCTCACTTCATCATCTGTCGTGGCGGAGGTAAGCCGGAGCATCACCCCTGCGCCGGGGCACCGACCACCGGCCATCATTGAGGTCGATTTGCTGGACCTGGACACTCCGGCACGATCCGGCGGCGCCATGTATGAGAACGACGATTACCACGCCACCGCTTATCTGCAGTACACCTCCGGCTCGACGCGTTCGCCCGCCGGAGTGATGATCTCGTACACAAACCTCTTGACCAATCTGCAGCAGATTACGTCCGACTATTCGAGGCATGCTGGGGTCACCCCGCCGGACTTAACGTTTGTGTCGTGGCTTCCGTTCTTCCACGACTTCGGATTGATTTTAGGGATTTGCTCGCCGATTGTTTTGGGCACGAGCGCTGTGC
The DNA here is from genome assembly GCA_005789055.1 of Actinomycetota bacterium. Taxonomy (GTDB): domain Bacteria; phylum Actinomycetota; class Actinomycetes; order Mycobacteriales; family Mycobacteriaceae; genus Mycobacterium. The sequence goes on along the minus strand of SYAA01000415.1, from coordinate 3,112 downwards.
TGACCAGCCCGGTGTCTTTCCTGCAGCGGCCGGCGCGCTGGATGCAGTTGTTGGCGAGCCATCCGTGCGCCTTCACGGCGGCACCGAACTTTGCATTCGAATTGGCGACACGGAAAACGTCCGACGAGGACATGGCCGGACTTGACCTCGGCGACGTTCATACCATCCAAAGTGGTGCCGAGCGGGTGCAGCCCGCGACGATCAAGCGCTTCACCGACCGATTCGCCCGCTTCAACCTGAGTGACACCGTGATGCAGCCGTCCTATGGCATGGCCGAAGCGACGCTGTACCTGGCGACGCCCAGGCCGGAAGAACCGATTAGCGTCGTGCACTTCGACACCGATGCCCTCGCGGAAGGGCAGGCAAAGCGATGTGACGGTGAGGACGGGACACCACTGATCAGCTACGGCGGACCCATCACGCCGCGATCACCGGTGCTGCGAATCGTCGACCCGGAGTCCCGAACCGAGTGTCCGGAGGGCACAACTGGCGAGATCTGGGCACATGGCGACAACATCAGTGCGGGCTACTGGCACAACCCTGAGGAAACCGCGCGTATGTTCGGCGCCACGATCGTAGAACCGTCCGCGGGTACGCCCGAGGGGCCTTGGCTTAGAACGGGCGATATCGGCTTCGTCTCCCAAGGTGAGCTGTTCCTGGTGGGCCGCATCAAGGACCTATTGATCATCTACGGCCGCAACCACGCCCCTGACGATCTCGAGGCGACAGTATCTGAAATCACCGGCGGACGGTGTGTGGCGTTCGCCGTCCCTGACGAGGGCGTCGAAAAAGCGGTCGTCGTGATGGAAGTCAAGAAGCGTGGTGACTCCGATGAGGATGCGAAAAAGAAACTCGACAGCCTCAAGCGGGACGTCAACTCAGCGATCTCGAACTCGCATGGCATCGCAATCGGGGATCTCGTAGCGGTACTCCCCGGCTCGATTCCGGTTACCACCAGTGGCAAGCTCAGAAGATCCGCCTGCGCGGCTCTTTACGAGAGTAAGCAACTCGCCCGCTTGGACGTCTGAGCATTCGGTCAACCAGTCGTCGTAGAGACCGCTGCTCACACAGTGCCCCCGGCAGGATTCGAACCTGCGGCCTTCTGCTCCGGAGGCAGACGCTCTATCCCCTGAGCTACGGGGGCGCACACGCTGCGCCGATGGGCAGTCGAAGCCTAACGCATAGGATAAGGCCCCGTGACCCCCGCCGACCTCGCCGAGTTGCTGCGCAGCACCGCCGCCGCGGTGCTGATCGAGCACGGCCTCGACCCCGCCGCGCTGCCGGCAGTGGTCACCGTTGAGCGGCCGCGCAACCCCGAACACGGAGACTACGCGACTAATCTTGCTCTGCAGGTAGGCAAGAAGGTCGGCGCCGATCCACGCGAATTCGCCGGTTGGCTGGCCACCGCACTGGCCGGTACCGACGGCATCGCCGCCGCCGAGGTCGCCGGGCCCGGATTCGTCAACCTGCGTATTGAGACCGCGGCGCAGGCGGTCATCATTGCCGACATCGCGACCGCCGGTGCCGAGTACGGCCACTCGGGACTGCTCGCCGGGCGCAGCATCAACCTCGAGTTCGTCTCAGCCAACCCGACCGGTCCGATTCACATCGGCGGCACCCGGTGGGCCGCCGTCGGCGACGCCCTCGGCCGGTTGCTCAGCACCCAGGGAGCCCGGGTGGTGCGGGAGTACTACTTCAACGATCACGGCACCCAGATCGACCGATTCGCTGATTCCCTCATCGCCGCCGCGAAGTCGGAGCCAGCACCCGAGGACGGCTACGCCGGCGCCTACATCAACGACATCGCCGCACAGGTGCTCGCCCAGGCGCCCGAGGCGATGAGCCTTCCGGAGGCGCAGCAACGTGAGACGTTCCGCGCAATCGGCGTGGACCTGATGTTCAGCCAGATCAAGGCATCGCTGCATGAGTTCGGCACCGACTTCGACGTGTACACCCACGAAGACTCGATGCACACCAGCGGCCGCGTCGACGAGGCCGTCGCCAAGTTGCGCACAACCGGCGCCATCTACGAAAAGGACGGCGCGACCTGGTTGCGCACCACCGAGTTCGGCGATGATAAGGACCGCGTCGTCATCAAGAGTGACGGTCATCCCGCCTATATCGCCGCCGACCTGGCCTACTACCTGGACAAGCGTCAACGCGGGTTCGACCTGTGCATCTACATGCTCGGCGCTGACCACCACGGGTATATCGCCCGACTCAAGGCCGCCGCTGCCGCCCTCGGCGATGACCCCGACACCGTCGAGGTGCTGATCGGACAGCTGGTCAACCTTGTCCGCGACGGCCAACCGGTCCGGATGAGCAAGCGGGCGGGGACCGTCATCACCCTCGATGATCTCGTCGAAGCGATCGGCACCGACGCCGCGCGGTACGCACTGATCCGGTCCTCGGTGGACTCGCCCATCGACATCGACCTGGCGCTGTGGTCCTCGGCATCAGCGGAGAACCCGGTCTACTACGTGCAGTACGCACACGCCCGACTCTGTGCGCTGGCCCGCAACGCCGCCGAACTTGGCCTGGCGCCCGACCTGTCACATCTGGAGGAACTCGGCCACGATAAAGAGGGCGCGTTGATCCGCACCCTCGGCGAGTATCCCCGGGTGCTGCAGTCCGCCGCCGCGTTGCGCGAACCCCACCGGGTCTGCCGCTACCTGGAAGACCTCGCTGCCGACTACCACCGTTTCTATGACTCCCACCGGGTGCTTCCGCAGGGTGACGAGCCTGCGGGCGACGTACACCGTGCCCGCCTTGCCCTGTGCGCCGCGACCCGGCAGGTGATCGCCAACGGCCTTGACATCCTTGGCGTCTCGGCACCGGAGCGGATGTGAACGTCCACCCGGCCGGACCCCGCCATGCCGGTGAGATCAGCCACGTCGGTCTGCCGCCCCGGCCGCAGACCGCCGACGACATGGCTGCTCTGATACCGCAGATCTGGCCGCGCAACCTGTCCCGCGGAGATGACGGAGTGGTGCGGGTGGCCGGTGTCGCGGTGACCGAACTCGCTGAGCAGTATCGGACGCCGCTGTTCGTGATCGATGAGGACGACTTCCGTGGCCGCTGCCGCGAAATGGCGGCGGCGTTCGGTGGCGGC